>JBAUWM010000505.1:0-2916 GCA_049583775.1 Nocardioides sp. | reverse complement strand
CGGGCAGGTAGCCTCGGCGCCGTGCTGACCGTCCGAACCATCCCCACCGACCAGCACCTCGCGTTCGTCGAGTCGCGGCCTGCGGCGAGCTTCCTGCAGACGCCCGCGTGGGCCGCAGTCAAGAGCGAGTGGCGCTCGGAGTCGCTCGGCTGGTTCGCGGGCGATGAGCTGGTGGGTGCCGCTCTCGTGCTCTACCGGCAGCTGCCCCGGATCAAGCGCTACCTCGCCTACCTGCCCGAGGGTCCGGTGCTCGATTGGGCCAGCGACGACCTGGCCACGCTGCTGACTCCGCTGGCCACCCACCTCAAGGCGCAGGGGGCCTTCGGGGTCCGGATGGGACCGCCCGTGGTCACCCGTCGCTGGGACGCCGCCACGATCAAGGCCGGGATCGCCGACCCCGCCGTGCACCGGCTCGACGACCTCGCCCCCACTGAGCGTGACGCTGCCGGAGCGCGCGTGGTCTCCCAGCTCGGCGAGCTCGGCTGGCAGCACCAGGGTGGGGCCGGCGGGTTCGCGGCTGGTCAGCCGCAGTTCGTGTTCCAGGTGCCGCTGCGCAACGCCGACGGCAGCCAGCGCACCGAGGACGACGTGCTCGCCGGCATGAACCAGCTCTGGCGACGCAACATCAAGAAGGCCGCCAAGTCCGGCGTCGACGTGACGCGCGGCACCGACGTGAGCGCCTTCCACGAGCTCTACGTGCACACCGCTCAGCGAGACCACTTCACGCCCCGACCGCTCGGCTACTTCGAGTCGATGGTCGCTGCACTCTCGGCTGAGAACTCCGACCGGATCACGCTCTGGTTCGCCCACCACGAGGGCGACCTGGTGGCCGCCACGATCGCGATCCGGGTCGGCGAGCACGCCTGGTACTCCTACGGCGCATCCTCCACGGAGAAGCGCGAGGTGCGCGGGTCCAATGCCGTGCAGTGGGCGATGTTGCAGGACGCCATCGCCGCGGGTGCCGCGGTCTACGACCTTCGCGGCATCACCGACACCCTCGATGCCGACGACCCTCACGCAGGCCTGATCCAGTTCAAGGTGGGCACCGGCGGCGAAGCGGTGGAATACGCCGGCGAGTGGGACCTTCCGCTCAATCGGGTTCTCTACCGCGCCTTCGACCTCTACATGCGGCGGCGATAGCGGTGCGCCCATGAGCCTCAACCTGACCGTCGACGGCGATCGCTGGCGTCGTCACCTGCGCCAGCTCGCCGAGGCGCAGCCCGGGCTGGTGCCAGTGGTCAAGGGCAACGGCTACGGCTTCACGCTGGGCCGCCTGGCCCGCAAGTCGGCATGGCTCGGCGCCGACACCATCGCCGTGGGCACCTACGACGAGCTGCCCGATGTGGCCTCCCGGTTCGATGGCTCACTGTTGGTGCTCAGCCCGTGGCGCCCGTTCCGCGACGACCTCGCGCCCGACCTCGCGAAGCGCGTCATCCACACCGTCGGCCGGGTCGAGGACGTCGACGCGCTGCTCACCCGCCAGCCCGAGGCGCGCTTCGTGCTCGAGCTGCTCACCAGCATGAAGCGGCACGGGCTGGTGGCGCGCGACCTCTGGGCCGTGCCCGAGCACCTGGCGCGGCACCGCGCGGCCCGACTCGAAGGCGTAGCGCTGCACCTGCCGTTGGCCCAAGGCTCGCACCTAGGCGAGGTCCGGCGCCTGGTCAACGACGCTGTTGCTGCCGGCCTTCCTGGGCTCGACACCCTCTGGGTCAGCCACCTCACGGCCAGCGAGCTGGCGACGATGCGCACCTCCTACGCCGACTTCACGATCAGACCGCGGATCGGCACCGACCTCTGGCTCGGAGATCGCGGCGCGCTCCAGGTCACCGCCACGGTGCTCGACGTGCACGACCTCGAGCGCGGTGACGCGTTCGGCTACCGGGCCCGCACAGCACCGAAGTCCGGGCACCTGTTGGTGGTCAGCGGCGGCACAGCCCACGGCATCGGGCTCGAGGCACCCACCGGAGACCAGTCCATGAAGGCTCGGGCAGCCACCCTGGCCCGGGGCGGTCTGGACGCCGTGGGGTTCGTGCGCTCGCCGTTCTCGATCGACGGCAAGCAGCGGCTCTTCGCGGAGCCGCCGCACATGCAGGCCTCGATGCTGTTCGTGCCGAGCGGTGCCCGCGTGCCCCAGGTGGGCGACGAGATCGACGTGCGGGTGCGCTACACCGCGACGACGTTCGACCGCGTCGTCGTCACCTGATCGACTCCGCGCGCCTGCGCCACCGGGTCGAGATCGGCCACCCAGACGTCGCGCATCACGGCCGACACCAGCCAGAGCGTGCCCGCCACGTGGGCCGCGACGGCCAGCCAGTAGAAGGCGTCGGGTCCGTCGCCGGCCGGGTCGAGGAGCCCCCCGCTCCACCAGGCCATCATGACCAGGTGCAGCACCTCGCCGGCTTGCCACACCAACAGGTCCTGCCACCGGGGCCGGGCCAGCGCCGCGAGCGGGAGCAGCCACAGGGCGTGCTGCGGCTCGAACGACAGGCGGAGCAGCACCACCCCGGCCAGCAGCAGGAACGCCACCTGGGTCACTCGCGGCGGCTTGTGGGCCAGCAGGCACAGCGCGACGACGGCAGCCATCCACGCGCCCAGAAGGGTCCACGACACGGTGGCGGCGGTGCCCTGAGAGATGCCCACCGCCCCGTCGACGATCGTCCACACGGTGCCCGTCTCGGGCCCGCGTTCGGTGGCCACCGACCAGTAGCGCTCCCACTCGCTGCGCCCTGACAGGAAAGCCGGCGCATTGGCCAGCAGCCACACACCGGTGGCGGCCATCGCCGCCGGAAGCAGGTCGGCGGCACGTCGCTCGCGCAGGGCCACGACACCGAACGCCACCAGCAGCAGCGCTGGCCAGGTGCCGGCCGCGGCGCCCAGCCCGATCAGCCAGCCTGCGGTGACCGGGCGATCCCGGGT
>JBAUWM010000504.1:0-2188 GCA_049583775.1 Nocardioides sp. | reverse complement strand
CCCGACCGCACCACCCAGGCGACACCCGACCCCGACGGGTCGCAGGCGATCCTGCGCCCCGACGACCTGCGACCCCGGCCCGACCGCCGGGCCTGGACCGTCTACGACGACGACTTCCCGGTGCTCGGCTGCCAGCCGATCGATGCTGGCGGGCTCGAATCGCTGGGGGGCACCCTCACTGAGGTCCGCTTCGGCGCCGACGTCGACCTGCAGGGCGTGGCCGGGCCGTCGGGGCCACCGGCAGCCAAGGCGAGCAACGCGATCATCGACTTCGACTCCACCCAGGAAGCCGACCAGGCCTTTGAGACGGTCTTCAACTGGCTCATCCGCTGCGACAACCTCGGCCCCGACCGCCAGGTCGCCGGCGAGGGCAGCCTCGAGCAAGGCACGGTGCCGGTCGAGGACGGCGAGGCGCTGTGGTTGCTCTACCGCGTCATGGACACCGACGTGTGCAACTGGAAGGACGGCTGCGACGGGTTCAGCCTCGAGCGCCAGGGCATCGCCCACGTCGGGTCCCGGCTGGTCGTCTTCACCCTCACCGACGTCGGCGGTCCGATCGACCCGGTGGGGCTCCAGGACGACATGGCCGCGACGTTCCCGGTCGCTCTTGCTCGCGCCGGCTTCACGGTGGACGGCGAAGTCACGATCGACTCAGCCAACCAGGGCGGCGAGTTCGACCCGGGCGCGTTCCTCGACAACGTCGCGCTCGACGACGGCCTGGTGGCGATGGAGGGCGACGGTGGCGAGAAGATCGGACCCGGCCCCGACGTCGCCAGCATCGAGTTCGTGGAGGGCTCGTGCCTGACCGAGGTGTGGCCGGCCCCGACGGCCCTGGACAAGCGCGCGGTCAGCGTCAGCGGTCCGGAGTACTTCGAGGTGCGTGAGATCGCGGTGTTCGAGTCGAGCGAGGCGGCCACGACCGCGCTCGAGGAAGTGCGTCGAGCACTGGCCAGGTGCTCCGAGGTGCCCAGTGACATCGAGGGCAACGATCTGACCTACGACGTCGTGTCCGACCAGCTAGGCGAGAACACGCTCACGTTCACGGCGCTGTTCGAGACCGGCCTGACCGGAAACTCGCTGTACTCCTTCGGCCAGTTCGGCAACGTCGTCATCGGCCTGCACCAGGTCGGCGAGATGTCGGAGTCCAGTGTCAAGCCAGCTTCCACCGAGCTACTCAAAGACATGATCGACCTCCGCAACCGGGTCTGCGACGAGACCGACTGCACGCGGTAGCCCCGAAAATCACGCTGACCCGTCCCTTGTAGGAGACGGGTCAGCGTGAAGTGGGTGGATCAGAGGTTCTTGAGGATCTCTCGCATCAGCTCGGCGGTCTCGGACGGCGTCTTGCCGACCTTGACGCCGACGGCCTCGAGGGCCTCCTTCTTGGCCTGGGCCGTGCCCGAGGAGCCCGACACAATGGCGCCGGCGTGGCCCATCGTCTTGCCCTCGGGAGCGGTGAACCCGGCGACGTAGCCCACGACCGGCTTGGTCACGTTGTCCTTGATGTAGGCCGCGGCCCGCTCCTCGGCATCACCACCGATCTCGCCGATCATCACGATCGCCAAGGTGTCGGGGTCGGCCTCGAAGGCCGCGAGGGCGTCGATGTGGGTGGTGCCCACGATCGGGTCACCGCCGATGCCGATGGCGGTCGAGAACCCGTAGTCCTTCAGCTCGAACATCATCTGATAGGTCAGCGTGCCCGACTTGGAGACCAGGCCCACCGGGCCGGTGCCCGAGATGGTGTGCGGCGTGATGCCGGCCAGCGACTCACCCGGCGTGATGATGCCGGGGCAGTTCGGGCCGATCATCCGGGTGCCGGCGTGGTTGGCCTCGCTCTGCAGGTAGGCCCACACCTCGGCGGTGTCCTGCACGGGCACACCCTCGGTGATCACCACGAGCAGGCCGATGCCAGCGTCGATGGCCTCGATGCAGGCGTCCTTGGTGAACGCCGGAGGCACGAACGCGACCGACACGTCGGCGCCGGTCTCCTTCATGGCTTCCTCGACGGTTCCGAAGACGGGCAGCTCGGTGCCGTTGAGCTCGACGGTGGTGCCCGCCTTACGAGCGTTGACACCGCCGACGATGTTGCTGTCGGCCTGCAGCATCAGGGTGGTGTGCTTGGCTCCCATGCCGCCCGTGATGCCCTGGACGATGATCTTGGAGTCCTTGTTCAGGTAGATAGACATCT
>JBAUWM010000503.1:0-1632 GCA_049583775.1 Nocardioides sp. | reverse complement strand
CTCGCTCGGACTCAATGCAGGCGCCACCACCGTCACGACTGTCCGCACTCGCCTCGGACCGTTCGTGCGAGCAAGGTTGGCGATCCGTGGCGAGCTGGGTCAGATCAACGTGGCGCGTACCTTTCATCCCGGCTGGCTACGGGGGCACGAAGTACGCGGAAGCCACACGCTGAGGAACCACGTCGGCAAGAGCGTTGAGTTCCTCCGCGCTCGGCTCGAGCGTTATCCCGCCCTACCCGCGGCGTCCTCGTTCCGCGACGCCGAGACCGCCGAAAGGGCCATCAGGACCGCTTTGCGTTCGCACCGGACCGAAGTAAGGGGCTGGCTTGCGGCCAAGACCAGTGACACCGTGGCCATACATGCCCGCCTGGAGAGCATCGTTGGACGTTCCTTGAGGAGGACGGGAGAACTGGAAGAGGTGTGTGGAATCCGCGTCGTACTCAGGCGCGATCCGGCGATGCCTCGTGGCTATCGAGTCCTTACCTCCTTCCCTCAGCCTTAGCGAGATCGGAGTTCAGATGATCGAAGTTCCCACCTTGAAGTATCTGATGGAGTGCTACTACCACCAAGATTTCTACGAGTTCGATGGAACTGAGTGGGGCGCCTTGGACGAGTTCCTCTCTCGCGACAGCTCGCTCGCACCGAAGTTGCCAGCCGAGATCGCAGTCGTTCTTGCGCACGTTGAAACTGAGTCAGAGTTGGCCGACTTCGTGGCTCAGCTCGGCGCCCAGGTTCATTGGGACGACACGCCGGGAGGTTACCGGGGGTGGCTAGCAGAGATAGCACGGCGCGTTAGTACCCACCTGGCGATGACGGCCTGACGAAGGACTCATCAGGTCCAGTCGATTTCGAACTACGTCCGCATCGGTGTTGGTCGGTGGGCCAGCGAGTGATGTCGGGGGCAGAGCAACTGTGCGTCGCGGGTGTTGGTGGGGCCGCCGGAGCCCCAGGGTTCTCGGTGGTGCACGTGGCAGCCCGCTGCTGGGACATCGCAGCCGAGATGCTGGCAGTGCTGCTGCTCGAGGGCGATCGCGAGGCGCTGGGCCTTGGAGTGGAAGCGCCGTGTGCGGCCGAGGTCGAGCACCTCGCCGCGTCCGTTGAGGACGGCGGGGATGATCCCTGCCTCACACGCCAGCCGGCGGGCTTCGGAGGCGGTGATCTTGTCGCCGGTGCTCAACGAGGCAGCTTTGAGTCCGCCGAGCAGGGTGTCGAACGGGATCGTGACGACCACGGTGGCGTTCACGCCACCCGAGTGCGGCAGGTCATCAACCGGGTAGCGCTCGACGTACTCCATGAACGCCCTACCCATCCGCTCCGGGCTGGCCTGTTCATGGTCATACGAGCCAGCACCGTCGGTGGCGCGAACGTGCTTGGGTGCTGCGATCGCCATCAACGCTGTTAGGAGCATGGCTCCGGTGGCTGCGGGGAGGGTGAATCGGCCGTGCACGGTGCCGTGGCCGTCGTCGTGCATCCGCAACGACGTCTTTTTCGCGGCTTCCCGCTCTTCGCGTTCCAGCTGCTCTGCTTCATGGGCGTCGGCGAGTTCGGGGTCGACGACTTCCAGGACTCGGCGGCCGAGGACCTTCAGCTCCCGGGCGTCGTGGTGCTCGGCGAGTGCGACGAGGTGCTTCT
>JBAUWM010000502.1:0-8130 GCA_049583775.1 Nocardioides sp. | reverse complement strand
GCGGTGCCACCCACGCGCCCGGCCAGGCCACTGATGCCGGTGTTGTTGTAGACCTCGACGTAGACCTCGCCGCGCTCCAGCTTCTTGCGCTGCTTCGCGGGCTCGTCGGTGACCGTCTCAGACGGCTCGTCGGTGGCGGGCGAGTCGGTGCCGTCCCCAGGCTCGGCCGTCGAGGAGTCGGTGGCCCGCGTGGCGATGGCGATCTCGCGCTCGCCATCGTCGGCGCCACGCGTGACGACGAACGCGATGGCGGCCATCAGGACGGCCACGATGCTGAGCATCACGACGGGCGAGGGGAAGACCACGCCTCGCTGCACGCGACGACCCACCATCAGATCAGACCTCGAAGCCGAGGCGACGCGCCGAGCGCTGTCGCTGGCGCTGCGAACGAAGCCGGCGCAGTCGACGCACGAGCAGCGGATCGGACTCGAGCGCCTCGGGACGGTCGATCAGCGCGTTCAGGACCTGGTAGTAGCGCGTCGAACTCATGTCGAACTTGTCGCGGACCGCGGTCTCCTTGGCACCGGCGTACTTCCACCACTGGCGCTCGAACTCGAGGATCTCGCGGTCGCGGTCGCTCAAGGTCTCACCGGACTGGCCGGTGAGCTCGTCATGCCGTTGGGCTTCCATCGCTGTACTCCCACGAGACTCGGGTGATCGTGAGCCCTCACTGTAGTCGCCGAATCACAGGGATGTCATTCGCCTCGCGGAAACGTGACGCGTGGTACGGGTGGGACATGAATTCAGCTCTTCACCATGAATTTCGGCCTCGCGTGCGCTGGGGCGTGCTCGCCACCGGCAAGATCGCCCGGCGTTTCGCTACCGAGCTGGCCCTCGTGCCAGACGCGGAGCTGGTCGCGGTGGGCTCCCGTTCGCAGGCCTCGGCAGGCTCGTTCGCCGCCACCCATGGTGGGCGCGCCCACACGGGCTACGACTCGTTGGTGGCCGACCCGAACGTCGACGTCGTCTATGTAGCCAGCCCCCACGGCCAGCATCTGGAGCACGCGCGGCTGGCCCTGCAGGCGGGCAAGCACGTGCTGTGCGAGAAGCCACTCACCGTGACCGTCGCCCAAGCCGAGGCCCTGATGAGCGTTGCCCGCGAGCACGACCGGTTTCTCATGGAAGGCATGTGGACCGCCTGCCACCCGGTGGTGAGGACGCTGGCCGAGGGACTGCGAACGGGCCGGTGGGGTCGTCCGCGCCATCTCCATGCCGAGCTCGGATTTCGAGTCGATGCGGGCGCAACCGACCGGATGCTTGATCCGGCGCTCGGTGCTGGCGCGCTGCTCGACATGGGCATCTACCCGCTCACCGTCGCGCACCTGCTGCTGGGCGAGGCCGAGTCGCTGCACGCGGTGGCCGACCTCTCTGGGCGAGGGATCGATCTCGACATCGCCCTCGTGGGCCGCTACCCCGGGGGCGTGCTCGCCACCATGACGGCGTCGATGACGTCATGGTCGTCTCGCGCTGCCGCCATCGCCACCGACCGCGGTCGGATCGACATCGATGACTTCCACCATCCGACCCGAGCAACCTTCACCTCGTTCGACGAAGGCGGCTCGAACGACGCGGACCGTCGGGCCGAGCCCGAGCTGATCGAGGGAGCCGAACCGGTGATCGGCATCGGCTTCGGCAACGAGATCGCCGAGGTGCACCGGTGCCTGCGAGCCGGGTTGCGCGAGAGCCCGTTGGTGCCGCACGCGCAGACGTTGACCCTGATGCGCCAGATGGAAAGTCTCTTGGCGAGCGTGGGAGTCACCTACGCCTAGCCAAGCCTCGGTAGGGTTGCCGACGTGCTCGCCGACCTTGTGATCGTCGCCAACCGGCTTCCGGTCGACCGAGTCACGCTGGCGGACGGAACTCCCGGCTGGCGGGGTTCCCCGGGTGGGCTGGTCACCGCGATCGAGCCGGTGATGCGCGCCAACAACGGCACCTGGATCGGCTGGCCCGGTGGCACCGACGCCGACCTCGAGCCATTCGAGTTCGACGGCATGAGCCTCGTGCCGCTCGGGCTCACCGCGGAGGAGATCGAGCTCTTCTACGAGGGCTTCAGCAACGGCACCCTCTGGCCGATCTACCACGACCTCGTGGCCAAACCGGAGTTCCACCGCGAATGGTGGGACTCCTACGTGACCGTCAACGAACGCTTCGCAGCCAAGGCCGCCGAGCTCGCGGCCGAGGGCGCCACGGTGTGGGTGCACGACTACCAGCTGCAGCTGGTGCCGCAGATGCTGCGAGACCTGCGTCCCGACCTGCGCATCGGCTTCTACCTGCACATCCCGTTCCCGCCTGCTGAGCTGTTTCAACAGCTGCCGTGGCGACGCCAGATTCTCGAGGGCCTGCTCGGCGCCGACCTGCTCGGCTTCCAGCTGCCCGGCGGCGCGGCCAACTTCGTTCGCCTGGTGCGCCAGCGGGTCGGTCACAAGACCCACCGCGACCTCGTCTACCTGCCCGACGGTCGCACCGTGCGTGCCGCTCCGTTTCCGATCTCGATCGACGCCGCCGGCTTCGAGCGTCTGGCCCAGACCGACGCCGTGGCCGAACGCGCCCAGTCGATCCGCGATGCACTCGGCAATCCCCGGAAGATCTTTCTCGGCATCGACCGGCTCGACTACACCAAGGGCATCTACGCCCGGCTGCGCGCATTCAGCGAGCTCATCCGTGACGGACACTTCGACGTCGAAGATGCCGTCTTTGTGCAGGTGGCGGTGCCCTCGCGCGAGCAGGTGGAGCAGTACCGAATCCTGCGCGACGACATCGACCGACTCGTGGGTCGCATCAACGGCGATCTCGGCCGGATCGGCCGGCCGGCCATCAGCTACCTGCACTCGTCCTACCCGCGCGAGGAGATGGCGGCGCTCTACCGTGCCGCCGACATCATGGTCGTCACGCCCTACCGAGACGGCATGAACCTGGTGGCCAAGGAGTACGTCGCTTGCCGGTTCGAGGATGACGGAGCCCTCGTGCTCTCGGAGTTCGCCGGCGCGGCCGACGAGCTGCGGCAAGCGTGGCTGATCAACCCCTACGACATCAACGGCATGAAGTCAGCCTTGCTCGAGGCCTACGAGGCCGACGACAAGGAGTTGACCCGGCGGATGAAGGCGATGCGCAAGACCATCGCCCAGCACGACGTCGCGGCCTGGGCAGACTCGTTCATGTCGGTGCTCGGCGCGTCCGACAATGGCGGCCACGGCAAGGCCATGCGCCCCGCCAAGCGTTCATGACTGGCGTTTATGACCGGGCGCTCATGACTGGCGCTCATGACTGGACGCTCGTGATTGGGCTCTCGTGACTGACTGGCGCGACGTCGTGCTCATCAGCGACGAACGCGTGATCTGGATACCGGTCGTCGAGGCAGGCGATCCCCTGGTCGACGCTGGCACGGTGCTGCCCTGCACGGGCGAGTCCGACGTCTCACGGTTGGTTCGGGCCCCGGTGCTCGAACGCCTCGTGGCCGCCGACGCCGCGTTGCCCGACGGATACCGGATCGCGCTCAACGAGGGATACCGAAGCCCGGCGCTCCAGCGCACGTACTTCGATCGGCACTCGGCGCATCTACGCGAGCTCGACCCGGTAGCCACCGACGTCGAGATCCATCACCGGGCCAGCCGGTTCATCTCGCCTCCGGAGGTCGCGCCCCACACGGCGGGGGCTGCGGTCGACGTCCTGCTGACCGACGCCCACGGGGTCGTGCTCGACGTCGGCTGTCCGATCGATACCGACCCCGAGGCGAGCGGTGGGCGTTGTTACACCGCCCACCCCGAGGTGATCGGCGAGCAGCGCTGGTTGCGTGACCTGCTGAGCAGCGCTCTGGGCGGCGCCGGGCTGGTGAACTACCCCACCGAGTGGTGGCACTGGTCGTTCGGGGACCGCTACTGGGCGATGACCACCGGGGCCGCGCACGCCCACTACGGACCGGTCGAACCGCCCGCCGCGTGACCGCCCGGGTCTGGCGGGGTATTTTCCGCAGGTGGACCTCATCCCCAAGCCCGACCAGGTCGTGGCGGCCGCCAGCAACGTGGCGCACAAAGCTCTCTACGGCGGGCTGGCCGACCTGCGGCCGATGCCGCGCACGCTGATCGACGAAGGCACCCTGCGCGAGGTCTACCACTACCGTCCCGCAGCCAAGGTGCGCGAGCAGGGCGACCCGGTGCTGCTGGTGACGCCGCTCGCCGCACCAGCCATCTGCTACGACCTGCGCCGCGGTTGCTCGCTCGTCGAGCACTTCGTGACCGCCGGGAGGCCGACCTACCTCGTGGAGTACGGCGAGGTGTCGTTCCGTGACCGCAACATCGGCATGGAGCACTGGGTCGACGAGGTGGTGCCGACAGCGATCCGCGAGGTGTCGGCCAACGCCGGTGGCCGACCCGTGCACGTGATCGGCTGGTCGCTCGGCGGGATCTTCTCGCTGCTGAGCGCCGCCTCTGACCTCGATCTACCCATCGCGTCGCTGACGATCGTGGGCTCGCCCGTCGACGTCAGCCTGGTACCACTGGTGGCACCGTTCCGACCCCTGCTGAACTTCGCGGCCGGCCGCGGACCGATCACGCGCGGCTATCAAGCCCTGGGCGGCGCCCCCAAGCCCCTGGTGAAGTGGGCCTTCCAGCTGTCGTCCTTCCAGAAGCTGGTGACCAAACCGATCGCGGTGGCCACCCATCTCGACGACGCCGACTTCTTGGCTCAGCTCGAGGCGGTCGACCGGTTCACCGCCAACATGATCGCCTACCCCGGCCGGGCGTTCGGGCAGCTCTACCACCGGATGGTCAAGGGCAACGGGCTGGTCGAAGGCAGTTTCGACATGGGCGACCGCACGCTCTCGTTCGCCGACATCACCGTGCCCGTGCTGGTCTTCGGCGGGGCCGCTGACGGCATCGCCCCGGTGCCGGCAGTCAGGGCCGTGGTCCCGCTGCTCTCGGGATCGCCAGAGGTGCGGTTCGAGATCGTGCCCGGTGGACACCTCGGCATGCTCACCGGCCGGGCCTCGCGCACCACCACGTGGTCGGTGATGGACGAGTGGATCACGCAATGGTCGACCGATGCTCCCGAGCCCGACGCGGCCGACGTCCGCGCGGCCAACGACTCGACGATCGGCACCTCGCGCACCCGCCGGCACTCCTCGAAGTCGTCACGCTCGCTCGCCCGCTGACGGCGGTCGCGGGGGGTAGCGATCGCCGGCTCGCCGGGGAACGCTCCGCTTCTCAGCCGAAATATTGCCCCAGAAGCGGAGCGATTGGCCGGGGAGTGGGGCGTGTGAGGCCGGACGGGCGACGTCACCGTCGCAAGATCCCTGAGCACCAGGGAGCCTGCCCACGTAGTCAGAACGGGCTAGGTGGTCCCGCCCCCGCGCGGGGCGACTTCCATTCGGCGACTTCCTAGGCTCGAGCCTCACGCACTACCGGGGGGTACTGGATGACACGCGCACCTGCGCACCTACAGCTGATGAAGCAGGCTGCGACGTCGGAAGAGGCGAGCGAACACGGCGACGAGCGCGCCTTCACTGCAGTACGTGGCATCACCCCCGAAGACGGCCACGTCGCCCACCCCGCCACTCACACGCACACGCCTTCCCACGACATCGACGAACCGCGCAGCCAGCACGCGGCCGAGAACGAGCTGGTCGGGTTCGTCTGCGACCTCGTGCAGGCCCCCGACTCGACGGTCGGCAGCCTCGCCGCCGGCCTGACCGACGCCGCGCAGCGGGTGCTCCGCGGCGCTCGCGACGACCGGCCCCGTCTGCGCCGACCCACCGTGGTGCTGCCCGAGTCGGCCCACCCGGCGTGGTTCACCGCAGCGGCCGCGCTGGGCGTCGTCCCGGTCGTGATCCCGGTCGGCACGGACGGTCGCGTGCCGGTAGGTCCGCTCGCCGCGGCGGTGCGCGAGGAGACCGTGCTCGTGGTGGCCTCGGCACCGTCGTTCACGCACGGTGTCGTCGACCCGATCGGCTGGGTCGCCGCGGCGACGTTCGCCAAGCAGGTTCCCCTGCACGTCGATGCGTCAGCCGGGGGCTGGTCGATGGCCTATGCCCGGCTGCTGGGCCGCCTCGGCCCGATGTGGGGTTTCGACGTGCCAGGGGTTTCCTCGCTCACCCTGGAGATCGGCCCCGAGCGCGGCGTCGACGCTGACGTCACCGTGATCTTGCATCGCACGCGTGAGTCGCGGCAGGCGCAGCAGCGCGCAGCTCTGGAACGGCGGGGCCCGCACGCGTGGCACGCCACCTGGCGCGCCGCCGGCGAGGTGGCCGACGACGTCGCCGAGACGTTGCGCGAAGTCGGCCACGAAGCATGTGCCGACTTGGCGCTCGACGCGCTGAACGCCACCGCGGCACTCGCACGCGGCATGCTTGATGTACGGGGAGTGCAGTTGGCGGCCCAACCTGATGCGACGACCCTGTCGTTGCGCGCCGACGCCACCTGCGACGTGTTCACGTTCGCGGACGCGCTGCATCAGCGGGGCTGGGCAACCCAGCCGGTCGTGCTCGACTCAGGAGCCGCGCTGCTGCGACTGCCCGTGACTGCGGCGATGCTGCCGGTGGTCGACGACTGTGTCCGGGCGATCGAGGAGGCCGCCTACGACGCCCAGGAGCGTGGGCGCGCCCAGGTTGATCCCACCCTCGAGCGGTTGCTCGACCAGCTGGAGCCACACCGGGTCAGTGACTACTCCGCAAGGCTGCTGCTCGACGCTGCCGCCGTGCTCGACACCGCCGACCCCGACCAGGCCGGACGCCGCTCGGCCACCCAGTTGCTGCTGCACGCCGCGCCTCCCGGAGTCCGCGAAGAGCTGCTGGTGATCGACCACGACCGGCTCAGCCAGCCGGTGCGCCACGGCGCTCCTCAGCTGGTGGACGACGACGTCAACGCCACGACCGTCTCCAGCGAGTAGTCGCCAGCGTCGGTACCAAGACCACGGGCCACCTGCGAGGCCGCCGCGCAGCCCAGCTCGGCTGCGCCGCGCAGGTCGCGGCCCAGTGCGATGCCACGCAAGAAGCCGGCCGAGAACGCGTCGCCGCAGCCGGTGGTGTCGACCAGCTCGTCGTCGGCGATCGGGAGAGCCGGCACGTCGATCACCTCGTCGGCGGTGACCACGAGGGCACCCTGGGCGCCCTGGGTGACGGCGACGCAACCAGCCCCGGCAGCCACGAGGGCACGAGCGCCAGCGGCTAGGTCGGCGAGGCCGGTGAAGCCGCGCACCTGCTCGTCGTTGGGCAAGAGGTAGTCGGTGTGCGGCAGGGCGTCGGCGATCCAGGCGAGGAGGTCGGGGTCGCCGGGCGCCAACACGTCGACCGACGTCACCGCGCCCAGCGAGCGCGCGTGCGCGAGCAGCTCGCCCGCCGCGGGCCCGCCGAGGAACTCAGGACCGCCGAGGTGGAGGTGATCGATGCCAGCCAGGGTCGACAGGTCGAGGTCGTCGAGCGTGAAGGCGCCGTTGGCGCCGATGCAGTGCCAGGCCGGCCGATCGCCGTTGGGCCGCACCGGAAGCACCGACGCCGACGTCTGGTGGTCGCTGGTGCGCACCAGGCCACCGGTGTCGATGCCTTCGCGGGTCAGGAGCGCGAGCAGCACGTCGGCGATCGGGTCGATACCCACCGCGCCGTACGACGTCACCTCGGCACCGAGGCGGGCGAGAACGACGGCGGTGCCGCCGGCGGTGCCAGCAGGCGACATCCGGATCGTCTCGACGAGCTGGCCCTCAGAGCTGGCGGGAATCGATTCGATGCCGATCACGTGGGTGTCGAGCACGTGCACGCCGACGGCGGCGACCTTCATGGGTTCTCCTGGGGTGTTCCGTAGTTGCGGGAGAGGGCGGCCAGCACTACCTCGGTCTGCTCGTCGTCGCTGAGTGCGCGGGGAGTGCCGAGGGCGCTGGCGCGGTGGTGAAGCGTGGCGAGCCACTCCAGCAGCAGCGCGTGCTCGACGGCCTTCTCGAGTGAGGCACCGACAGCTATCGAGCCGTGGTTTCCCATGAGCGCGGCCTGGCGACCGGCGAGGGCGACCTGCACCTGGGCAGCGAGCTCGGGGGTGCCGAAGGTGGCGTAGGGAGCCACGCGGATCGCCCCACCGAGCAGCAATTGTTGGTAGTGGAGCACCGGTAGCTCGTCGAGCACGCAGGCCACCCCTGTCGAGAACGGCGCAT
>JBAUWM010000501.1:0-3910 GCA_049583775.1 Nocardioides sp. | reverse complement strand
GTCTCGACGACGCTCGCTGGCGCTCGCTGCTCGACCTCCGGAGCTCGCTGCTCGACCTCTGCAGTCTGCGTGGTGTGGTTGTTCGGGTCACTGGGTCTCGACGACGCTCGCTGGCGCTCGCTGCTCGACCTCCGGGTCTCGCTGGCGCTCGCTGCTCGGCCTCCGGCTAGCGCTGTAGTCGTAGCTGGAGCATCGCTGCGAACCGGGCGTCGGGGTCGCCGAGGTCGATCTCGCCGACCTCCGACAACCGACGAAGCCGGTAGCGGAAAGTGTTCGGGTGCACGTGGACGGCGGTCGCGGCCGCGTTGACGTCGCCGAACGAGTCGAGCCAGGCGCGGAGCGTCTCGACCATGTCGCTGCTGTGGTCGCGGTCGTAGGCGAGGAGCCGGGCAACCGGACCGGTGACGCCGCTGCCATCGCGCTCCATCAGGTCGCCGAGCTCGAGCAGCATCGCCTCGACGTGCACGTCGGTGGCCCGGGCAACCCGCAGTGGGGTGGCACCGTCGCGAAGCACTCGCAGAGCGCGGTCGGCGTCGTGGCGCGATCGGGGCAGGGCGGTCCGATCAGTGACGACCCGCCCGATCCCGACCACCGCGCTGGCCTTTCGATCGAGCCGGTCGACGAACTCGGTCGCGATCGCCAGGGCCCGCGACGGCAGTAGGTCGTCGCCGGTCGACGACACGGGAAGTAGCCCGTAGACCACTCCGCCGACGGGGGCCACCGCGCTCTTGGGATGAACGGCGGTCAGGTGCATGGCGAAGGCAGCGGCAATGCGCTGGAAGTCGAGCTCTGCGGCGGGGCTGTCGTGGCCGCTATCGGCCAACGGAGCCTCGGGGCGCGTCGCAAGGGCCAAGACGCACAGGGGGGTTGCGCTGACGCCGAGCCGCGAGGCTGCCTCACCAGCGCCGGGGCCCCCTTCGAGAAGCGTCGCCACGAGGTCGGAGCGGAGTCGACGCTCGACATCGGCCCCAGCGCGCGCACGCAGGAGGTGGAGGGCGACCAGCTTGCTGGCTTCGACCATCGCTTGCGACCGCTCGGCTGACAGTGGCCCGTCGACCGCGGCCCAGATGGAGCCGAGGATCTCGTCGCCCGCGCGCACCCGCACGGCTGCCCGGGACAGCTCGGTGCCGGGGATGCTGGCCAGGAACAGCGGCTCGTCATCGGCGTACAAGCGACGGAAGATCCCCTGTTCCTCCAGGGAGCGTCGGAAGTGTTCGGGCACCTGGCGACCGAGGATGGTCGCGATCCGTCCCGAGTCGGCGTCGTGGTGATCGCCGGAGAAGGCGAGCACCCGCGAGCTGCGATCCTCGATGGTGATCGGTGCGGCGATCAAGGAGGCGATTGCGTTGGCCACGGCGAACAGGTCGCCGGCCGGCAGCCCGGCCAGAGAGTCGGAGGCGCCACCTCCCACGTCGTCGACCGCGAGCATCGATCGGAGCAGCGCAGCCACCTGGGCCCACGACGCACCCCGCGTGAGACCGAGCAGGACGGCGTCCGATTCGTCGGCGGCGGCCCGCAGGGCGGAGTCGACCTCGAGCGGCAAGCGGACGACGACAGCGGCCGTTCCTGGCGCACGCAGCAGCGTGGCCAGCTCGAGCGGATCGGCCAGCCCCACGCCGAGCAGCAGGGTGTCGGTCGGGGGAGTGATCACGTCGAGCGGGTCGTGGATCACCACACCGGAGATGGGCCGGGACGGCCGCACGGTTCCGGCCAGGGTCTCCAGGAGCGTTTCGCCGAGGTCGTCGATGACGCGACCGAGGGTGGCGCGGGTCGAGACCCCCTCCACTCCTGAACTCATCGCGCCAGCCTGTCAGACGGCCGGTTCAGGACGTGATCCATCGCCGATCGGTCACCAGTTCGGCCATCACGTCGGGCAGCGGGCTGACCCCGATGCCCGGTGCGGTGGGCACCGTCTGGTGGCCATCGACCAACACGAACGGCTCGGTGATGTCGGTGGCGTAGAAGCGGTCGGACGCCGAGATATCGCCCGGCAGGGTGAAACCCGGCAGTCCTGCAAGGGCGATGTTGGCGGCGCGGCCGAGACCGGTCTCAAGCATCCCCCCGCACCACACGCCGATGCCGTTGGCACGGCACATGTCGTGGATCCGGCGAGCTTCGAGGTACCCACCCACCCGACCTGGCTTGATGTTGATGATCTGGGCCGCGCCGAGCGCGATCGCGTCGGCCGCGGCCTCGGCCGAGACGATCGACTCGTCGAGGCAGACCGGCGTGCGGATAAGGCGGGCCAGCTCGGCGTGCTGACGGATGTCTTCCTCGCCGAGCGGCTGCTCGATCAGCAGGAGGTCGAAGTCGTCGAGACGTCGCAGGTGGGGAGCGTCGGCCAGCGTGTAAGCCGTGTTGGCGTCGACCTGAAGCGGGATGTCTCCGAACCGCTCGCGGACAGCTCGTACGGCGTCGATGTCCCAGCCCGGTTCGATCTTGAGCTTGATTCGCACATATCCCTCAGCGAGGTAGCCGCCGACGGCCTCCAGGAGCTCGGGAATCGAGTTCATGATGCCGACCGACACCCCTGCGGGAACGGTCTGCCGGGTGACGCCGAAGTACTGGCCAAGCGACGCGCCCGCAGCGTTCAGCTGAGCATCGAGCACCGCCATCTCGAGAGCGGCCTTGGCCATACGGTGTCCACGCACCGGGGCCAGTACCTCGGCCACGGTCTCGGCGGTCAGGTCGGTCGCGGCGCGCAGCCGCGGCACCAAGAAGCGCTCCATGACGTCGGCGGCGCCACCGACGTACTCCGGCGAGTAGTAGGGGTCGCTCAGGGCAACGCACTCACCCCAGCCCTCGGCATCGTCGGTGGTCACGTGCACCAGGAGGATGTCGCGCGCGGTCTGGGTGCTGAACGAGGTGCGGAACGGAGACACCAGAGGCATCGCCACCCGCACCAGCTCGACGTCGGTGAGCTTCATGCCTGTGCCTCCACTACATAGCTGCCATCGCGGGTGAACCCGGTGACCCGCTGCCCGTCGCTGAGCAAGCCGCCCAGCACGTCACGCATCGCGGAACGCCAGCTGCGCGCCAGGGCGGGGTCACTGAGTCGGATCTCCTCAATGTCTGCCGGTACCCCCACCAGCGACGCCGCGCCTGTCTCGCGGGCGCGCGTCACCACAGGTCGGCCAGACGCGTCGATGTCGAGAAGGCGCTCACCCGACGGGCGGTCGAGGGGACCGGCTGCTGGCGCGACCGGATCCTGAGTCGACCAGGTCATCAGCAGACGGTCGCTGCCCTGCCCGACGTTGATGCCCTGCATGGCTCCGTAGAAGTCGGTGTAGTACTCGGTGGCGATGGCGCCGAGCTTGGCGACGTTGAAGTGGGCGTTGCGGCGGACCAACGGGTCAAAGGTCCAGGTAATCGTGGTCGCGCCGTGCTTCGCCGCCCACGCGCGCTGGTGCGCCTTGAGGGCCAATCCGACGTTGCGGCTGCGTGCGTCGGGAGTGACCGCGGCAAGGTGGGAGTGCAGGTGGCGATTGCCGGGGGTGCCGAAGAAGCCGAAACCGGCGCCGACCAAGCGCGGCCCGTCAAAGGCCGCGCCCAAGTAGGCGCCGGCGTGGGTCATCGCCCGCATCATGTCGCGCGTGACGGGCGTCTGGTCGGTGCCTGGGTACCAGGTGGCGCTCCAGAGCCGCTCGATGTCCTCCAACTCGACCACGTCGGTGATCTCTCGGATCTCGACTGCGGCAGCGGCTGCCGCCGCCACGGCCACGTCGCGCACCGTCAGGGGCGTCGTGGGGGCTTGGACGAGATCGGTCACGACGTCAGCGTGACGCACGCCAGTTCGCAATTTCATCGTTCATCGCCACCGTTCCGTGGTGGCTGGTTCATGAATTCTGACGAGTCGGAGAGGATCTGCACCAGGATGCCGCTCAGGAGCAGCACCCGGCCGGGCATGGCC
>JBAUWM010000500.1:0-2426 GCA_049583775.1 Nocardioides sp. | reverse complement strand
GCCGTCGAGGCCGGGCTCGTCGAGCCGGTCGCCCGAGAGCAGAACGTCGAGGTCGGCCATGTCGGGAGCGACCGGCGCAGTGACCACCGCGGTGACGGTCCGCTGGTCGGCGGCGATGGTCGAGGGCCCGAACGTGAGGCCGCCGCCAGCGATGGTGGGCCGGTCGGAGGTGACCGGAAGCTCGCGCGGCGACGTCCAGGAGACCGCGAAACTGCCCGGTCCCTGGGTGACCACCTGCCAGCTCGGGTCAGAGGGTGGGGCCGGGGCCGGCTCGACTGCAACGGCCTGGGACGGAGCCAGCACCAGGCCAGCGCCTCCCAGACCGAGAACGAGCGCGGCGACACGGGTGAACCGGTGGGGGCGGGGGCTCGGCACCCGAGGAACATACGTCTGCACGAAGAGGAAGACGTGTCGAACGGCCGATTGGTTGCGAGCACTCGTATCAGGACTGGACCACCCGCGGTGGCGGGCCCCGAAGCCTCCGTAGGCTGGGTACGTGAAGGCGCTGCTGCTCGAGAACATTCATCCCCTCGCGGTCGAGACGCTGGAGCGTCGCGGCTTCGATGTCGAGCTGCGCTCCTCGGCCATGAGCGAGGGCGAGCTGGTGGCCGAGCTGCCCGGCGTCTCGCTGCTCGGCATCCGGTCGAACACCACCATCACGGCCCGCGCCCTCGAGGCCGCTACCGACCTGCTCGCGGTGGGTTGCTTCTGCATCGGCACCAACCAGGTCGACCTGCCGGCCGCGGCTGCGCGGGGTGTCGCAGTGTTCAACGCCCCTTACTCCAACACCCGCAGCGTGGTCGAGCTCGTGATCGGCGAGATCATCGCGCTGGCGCGACGGCTGCCCGAGAAGACCCTGCGGATGCACGACGGCGTGTGGGACAAGTCGGCGGCAGGCAGCCACGAGATCCGCGGGCGCACCCTCGGCATCGTCGGCTACGGCAACATCGGCACTCAACTCTCCAACGTGGCCGAGGCGTTGGGCCTGCGCGTCATCTTCTTCGACACCGCCGACCGGCTCGCCCACGGCAACGCCCGACGCATGCACAGCCTCGACGAGCTGCTGGCCGAGGCCGACGTCGTCAGCCTGCACATCGACGGCCGGCCGGGCAACGCCGGCTTCTTCGGGGCTGAGCAGTTCGCGAAGATGAAGCCGCGCTCGCTGTTCATCAACGCCGCCCGCGGCATGGTTGTCGACGACGTCTCTCTGCGCGAGAACATCCTCTCGGGGCACATCGCCGGCGCCGCGCTCGACGTCTTCCCGGTGGAGCCGAAGGCCCAGGGCGACGAGTTCACCTCAGTGCTGCGCGGGCTCGACAACGTGATCCTCACTCCGCACGTCGGCGGATCGACCCAGGAGGCGCAGGAAGAGATCGGCTGGTTCGTGGCCGGCAAGCTCGCCGGGTTCGCGCTCGAGGGCCGCACCGAGCTCTCGGTGAACCTGCCCACGGTGCAGGCCCCGCAACTGAGCGTGGGCTCGCGGATCGGGTATCTCCACGTCAACGTGCCCGGGGTGCTCGCCGAGGTCAACGCTCATCTCGCCGAGCAGGGCGTGAACGTGTCTGCGCAGTACCTCGCCACCCACGGTGAGCAGGGCTACGTCGTCACCGACGTGATCGAACCGCTCACCGAGCAGGCCACCGCGGCCATCGCCGCCTCACCCTCAACCATCTGGCTGCGATCCTGGTCGGCATGAACCCTGTGCGCGCCAGGCTCGGCGAAGCCCTTTTCCAGCGGGTGGCCGGCCCCGACGGTGCTCAGCACCGCGAGCGCATTCATGGGCGGCCCGGGCCGCGCTGGTTCGCCTCGGGCAGTCCCATCGCCGAGGTGCACGGCGACGCCTCGATGTTCGTGGGTGGCATGCGCGCTCTGCTGATGCAGACGTTGCACCCGGCCGCCATGCGCGCGGTGTCTGAGCACTCCGGCTACCGCGGCGACATGTGGGGGCGCCTGCACCGCACCAGCCGGTTCTTGGCCGTCACGACCTTCGGGCATGAGGACGACGCGCAGCAGGCGGTCGACGTCGTGCGTGCCATTCACGAGCGAGTGGTGGGCGACATGCCCGACGGCACTCGCTACGCCGCCTCCGACCCCGACCTCCTGCGGTGGGTGCACGTGGCCGAGGTGGACAGTTTCTTGCGCGCCCACGACGTCTATGGCGCCCGTCGGCTCGACCCAGCCGAGCGCGACGAGTACCTGCGGCAGACGGCGGTGGTCGCCACTCGCCTCGGCGCCGTCGACCTGCCAACCGACGCCGCCGAGCTGCGCGACTGCTTGGCCGACTACCGGCCGGTGCTGCGCGGAACCCCTGAAGCCCGCGAAGCCGTGCGGCACGTGTTGCTGGCACCACCGTTGCCCTTGGCCGCACGCCCGCCCTACGGCGTGCTGGCCGCGGCAGCGGTCGGGCTGATGCCGGCGTGGACTCG
>JBAUWM010000499.1:0-17352 GCA_049583775.1 Nocardioides sp. | reverse complement strand
CGTCAGTCCTTGAGCTCGCAGATGACCGCACCATTGGTCACCGTCTCACCGACCGTCGCGGTCAGTCCGGTGACCGTTCCGGCCTTGTGGGCCTTGAGCGGCTGCTCCATCTTCATCGCCTCGATGACCACCACGGTGTCGCCTTCGGCGACCTCCTGGCCCTCCTCGACGACGACCTTCACGACCGTGCCCTGCATGGGGCTGGTGACGGCGTCACCGCTCGCTGCGGCTCCGGCCTTCTTGCCTCCGGCGCGCTTGGGCTTCTTGGCGGCCCCGGCTGCGGCTCCGCCGCCCAGGCCACCGAGACCGGCGGGGATGACGACCTCGAGGCGCTTGCCACCGACCTCGACCACGACGGTCTGGCGCTCGCCGGGCTCGTCGGCCTCGGCCGCGTCGCCGCCGAAGGGCTCGATCTGGTTGTCGAAGTCGGTCTCGATCCAGGTCGTGTAGACGGTGAACTCACCTTCGCCCGAGGGCGTCGAGGCGCCCACGTAGGCGGGGTCCTTGAGCACGGCGCGGTGGAACGGGATGACCGTGGGCATGCCGTCGACGATGAACTCGTCTAGGGCACGACGCGAACGCTCAATGGCCTGCAGGCGGGTGCTGCCGGTGACGATGAGCTTGGCGATGAGCGAGTCGAACGAGCCCGGGATGGTCTCGCCGTTCTCGTAGCCGCCGTCGAGGCGGACACCGGGGCCGCTCGGCGGGCTCCACGCCGACAAGGTGCCGGGGGCGGGCATGAAGTTGCGGCCGCCGTCCTCGGCGTTGATGCGGAACTCGATGGAGTGGCCGCGGATCTCGGGGTCGCTGTAGCCGAGCTCTTCGCCGGCGGCGATGCGGAACATCTCGCGCACCAGGTCGATGCCGGTGACCTCTTCGGACACGCAGTGCTCCACCTGGAGGCGGGTGTTGACCTCGAGGAACGAGATGGTGCCGTCCTTGGCCACGAGGAACTCGCAGGTGCCGGCGCCGATGTAGCCGGCCTCGCGCAGGATCGCCTTCGACGACTCGTAGAGGCGGGCGACCTGGTCGTCGCTGAGGAACGGCGCGGGCGCCTCCTCGACCAGCTTCTGGTGGCGCCGCTGCAGCGAGCAGTCGCGAGTGGAGACGACCACGACGTTGCCGTGCGCGTCGGCGAGGCACTGGGTCTCGACGTGACGCGGCTGGTCGAGGAACTTCTCTACCAGGCACTCGCCTCGGCCGAAGGCGCTGATGGCCTCGCGCACCGCGGACTCGTAGGCGTCGGGGATCTCCTCGAGCGTGCGCGCGACCTTGAGGCCGCGCCCGCCACCACCGAACACCGCCTTGATCGCAACCGGCAGCCCGTTCTCCTTGGCGAACTCGACGACCTCGTCGGCGTCCTTGACCGGGTCCTTGGTGCCGGGCGCCAGCGGGGCGTTGGCCTGCTGCGCGATCTGCTTGGCCTTGGCCTTGTCACCCAGCGCGGTGATCGCGGCGGGGGGTGGGCCGATCCAGATCAGGCCGGCATCGAGGACGGCCTGGGCGAAGTCGGCGTTCTCGGCCAGGAAGCCGTAACCGGGGTGGATCGAGTCGGCGCCGGTCTTCTCGGCGATCGCGATGATCTTGCCGATGTCGAGGTAGGAGTCGGCTGGGGTCGCGCCACCCAGCGAGTGCGCCTCGTCGGCGATCCGCACGAACTGCGCGTCGCGGTCGGGGTCGGCGTAGACAGCAACGCTCCCGATGCCGGCGTCCTTGCACGCCCGGATGACCCGGACGGCGATCTCGCCACGATTGGCGATGAGGACCTTCTGCAGCGGCTTGACCTCGGGCACGCGAACTCCTGGTGGCTGTGCGATGACTCTGGGGCTGGGTGGGACTCGCCCGGCAGGTTATCGCTCTACCGGGAGGGCCTCGGCAGGTGGCTCTCAGGCTGGACGCGCGGTCGCCAACCGGCACCTCCTATGCTCGGTCACGTGTCGGAGTACCAGCAGGAACGCAAGGGGTTCTGGTACGAGCCCGAGGGAACCTCGACGAACGAGGCGATCGCCTTGGACACGTGGGCCCGAGTCGCCCACGACGTGCTGGAGGAGGTCGCGGCCGTCTACCACGACGTCGTCACCGAGGCTGCCTTCGCTGAGCGCATCCAGTGGGCGAGTGGCATTCACACCACGCGTCCGCCCGACCGGTGGCTGCGCAAGCTGCTCGCGCCGCTCGCCGTCGTGCATCACCAGCACGGACATCCGCCGCTCACGGCGCTCGTGGTTGACGCCCGCGGCTGGGTGGGGGAGCGCTACGAAGACCTTCTGCTCGCTGTCGACGCGCGCCCCATCGTTGATCCCAAGGCGCGTGAGCAGCACGCCGCCCGAGCCCGCCTCGAGTGCTACCAGTGGGCCGGCTCGGCTCCCGAAGGCGGCGGCTTTCCGGCGGAGGTGCCGACCGGCCGGGTCCGTACCGCTCGGGCGAGCAGTCCTCGAACGCCGCGGGCACCCGGCGCGCCACGTGCAGCCAAGGAACCGAAGACGCCTGCTGCCCCCAAGCGGGTCGCGGCCTCCGACAAGCCGATCACCGTGTGCCCGCGCTGCTTCATGGCCATGCCGGCCACCGGGCTGTGCGACAACTGCGACTGAGTTGTGCCCGCCCGATCACCCCTGGTCAGCCCTGGGCAGCCCTGGTCAGCCCTGCTCAGCCCGCGAGTGAGCCGGCGAAGATCTGCCAGGCCAGAGCCGACTTCGCGACCAGGCTCAGCACCAGGTAGACCCGCTCGCCGAAGAGGTAATCGGCCCAGGGGCCGACTCGTCGGTATTGCAGCCACTGGTTGAGAGCGAAGCAGTTGAAGAAGACGAACAGCGACACGAAGATTCCATAGACGAAGCCCGGCACCGTGTCGGCGCCGATCACGTTGACGCCGATCGCCACCCACGGAGTGGCGCCGGCGACGCAGCCGAACCAGAACGGCAGCAACGAGGGGCGTGCGGTGTTCGGACCCGAGGTAGCTTCCTGGAGCCAGCCGAACAGGATCATCGAGATGTTCACCCCAGCCAGGGCGACGATCGCGGCGATGTCGGTGATACCTGCGTAGAAGGCGATCAGGATCACCATCAAGGTCGCCGACAGTGAGTACTCGGTCCACCGGAATCGGTTGATTCCCTCAGCCAGGTCCTGCTCGTACCGCCGGCGCAGGAGCGAACCGGTGAGGGCGTGGTCAAGCGCGGCAAGGACGAGGAAGACCGCGATCGCGGCCCCGATCCTGACGTCGAAGAGGTTGTCCGGTGCTGGTGTGGCTGATCCCGGTGGTCCCTGGGGGAAGCTCGACGTCACCGTGACGGTGAACGACGAAGCCAGGGCGATGACGGCGATCGCCTGAGCCAGGTGCAGAACCGAGAGACCCAGGTTCCACCGGCGCAACCGCTCGAGGTCGTTGCGTGCAGGGCTGGGCGCGGGGGCAGACGAAGTCATGCAAGAGAGGTTACGACCGAGATTGGTTAACGATCGCTAACCAATCGTCTACAGTGCGTTCATGAGCTTTGAGCTGTCCCGTGAGCACGAGGAGTTTCGTCGCAGCGTCCGCGAGTTCGCGGAGGCCGAGATCGCGCCGCACGCGGCCACGTGGGACCGCGAGCACACCTTTCCGATCGACGTCGTGCAGAAGATGGGCAAGTTGGGCCTCTTCGGCCTGACCGCTCCGGAGGAGTACGGCGGCGCTGGCGACGACGGCGACTTCACCAGCCTCTGCGTGGCGATCGAGGAACTCGGCCGCGTCGACCAGTCGATGGGCATCACCCTGCAGTCCGGAGTGGGGCTCGGTATCAATCCGATCCTCACCTATGGCACCCAGGAGCAGAAGGACACCTGGCTGCCGGCCTTGGTCGCGGGAGAAGCGCTGGCCGGGTTCGGCCTCACCGAACCGGGGGCCGGATCAGACGCCGGAGCCACCAAGACCAAGGCAGAGCTGGTCGGCGACGAGTGGGTGGTCAACGGGGCCAAGCAGTTCATCACCAACTCGGGCTCCGAGATCACCAGCTTGGTGACGGTGACCGCGCGCACCGGTACGCGCGACGACGGCCGCCCTGAGATCTCGGCGATCATGGTGCCGAGCGGCACCGACGGTTTCACCGCCGAGAAGGCCTACGACAAGCTCGGCTGGCACGCTTCCGACACCCACCCGTTGAGCTTCGAGGACTGCCACGTTCCGGCCGACCACCTGCTCGGTGAGCAGGGTCGCGGGTATGCCCAGTTCTTGGCCACGCTCGACGACGGCCGGGTCGCGATCTCGGCCCTGAGTGTCGGATGCATCCAGGCCTGCCTCGACATGAGCGTGCAGTACGCCGGTGAGCGCCAGACCTTTGGCGGTCCGATCGGCCGCAAACAGGGGGTCGCCTTCCAGATCGCCGACCTCGAGGTGATGCTGCAGGCATCGCGGCTGCTCACCTACCGCGCCGCTGCCCTCAAGGACGCTGGCGCGCCCTACCAGCAGTTCAAGCAGGCCGCGTCGGTGGCGAAGGTCTACTCCACCGAATCGGCCGTCACCGCCACCCGGATCGCCACCCAGGTGTTCGGCGGGTACGGGTTCATGGAGGAGTACCCGGTGGCGCGGTTCTACCGCGACGCGAAGGTGCTCGAGGTCGGCGAAGGCACCTCGGAGGTGCAGCGCATGCTCATCGCGCGAGGGCTCGGTCTGCCCGTCGAGTGACCGCACGCCGTGCCGCTCCCGAGGATCGGGCCGCGGTGACGGATACTTGCGCGTGTGAGTGACGGCTGGCGACGCCTCCTGGGCGAGGTGTGGCGCTTCTTCGCCGTCGCCCAGCTGGCCACGTGGGTCTCGGTCATCCTCTTCAACATGGCCGTCCACGGCCTGGTCATCGGCGATCCGATCCTCGGTGACCACGCGCTCACCGCGTACGTGCTGGCCAACACCATCGGCATGGTCATCAGCTACCACGGGGCGCGCGGCTGGGTGTTTCCGCATCGTCCTCCGCAGCAGGCCGACGGCGGTTGGACGGCCTACGTGGTCATCAACTTCGCCGCCATGGTGCTGCCGGTCGGCTGCCTCGCGATCAGCCGGCACGTGCTGGGCCAGGAGTCAGCCTGGGCTGACAACGTGGCCGCGAACGGCATCGGACTGATCATGGCGTTCGGTGCCCGCTTCTATCTCTTCCGCCGATTCGTGTTCCGTCGACCGGCTTACGTCGACCACAGCGCGGTCCAGGTGTGACCGAGCTCAGCCACCAGCTCGCGTAGCAGCGGAAGGCTGACGCCGACGACGTTGTGGAAGTCGCCCTCGATCCCGGCGATGAACGCGCCGCCGAGGCCGTCGACCGTGAACGCGCCGGCCACGTGCAGCGGCTCACCGGTCGCCACGTAGGCCTCGATCTCGGCGTCGGTCACGTCGGCGAAGTGCACGGTGGTCGATGCAGTGGCCGCAGCCACCTGGCCGGACGCCGTGTCGCGCAGGCAGTGCCCGGTCTGCAGCACGCCGCTCCGCCCGCGCATGTGACGCCACCGAGCGACGGCGTCGGCGGCGTCGGCGGGCTTGCCGAGGGCCTGTCCGTCGAGCTCGAGCACTGAGTCGCAGCCGAGCACGAGCGCACCGGGAGGCACGTCGTCGTGGGTGCTGACGGCGGCGCACTTGAGCTCGGCGAGCTGCAGGGCGAGCTCGGCGGGGGGTAGACCGTCCAGCTGCGACTCATCGACTCCCGACACGATCACCCGGGGGTCGAGGCCAGCGCTGCGCAGCGTCTTGAGCCGGGCGGGCGAGGCGGAGCCGAGTACCAGGGTGACCACGTCGCAGACCGTAGTACCCGACCCGATTACCCTGTGCCGCGACATGCACCCACACGAGCCAGGCCGCATGATGCGGCTCGTCCGGCCCGCCGTCGTCGTACCCGTGCTCGGGATCGTTCTCGTGGTGCTCATGCTCATCGGAGGGCGTCTCGACCGGGCACCGGTCGACCCTGTGTACCGGCCCGCCCTGGCCGCGGCGCCGTTCGGCACCGTGTGCGATCCGCTGCCTCCCGGTGTTCGACTCGACCTGCCGGTGCAGCTGCGCGCCGATCGGATGCTCACGTTGCCCGACGAGTCCGTGGTGCGCCGCCTGGATCTGCACTTCGACCTGGTCGACGCTGATGCGGCCGAGGAAGCGGTGGTGTCCGCGTTGGTCGACGCAGGCTTCGGCGAGACAACCGAAACGTCGCCCGACCCGGACGCAGCCCGTCAGTTCGACCGGGCCGACTACGGAACCGTCGCCCTCGGCGTTCGCGCGTTCGACGTCCCGGACGACTCGATCGTGCGCGGTGCTATTGCCCTCGACCTGCCCCCGGACAGCCTGACCCCGGTGCAGGTCGCTTCCTGCACCGATCAGCAGCAGACCAAGCGCTTCCCGGCCTTCGATGGGCCGCCCGATGACTGACGTCGTTCGCGGCCGCGCGCGAGCGCTCGCTCGCCGGGTGGGGGCAGTTCCGCCCGGGCGACTGCTGCTGATCTTGGTGATCGCCCACGTGGTGCTGAAGCTCGTGTTCTACCCGCGTTCGCTCAACGCGCCGCTCGTCGGTGACGAGGCGCAGTACGTCGACGGCGCGCGGGCCATGTCGAACCTGTTGCGCGACCTCGGCTCGTTCACCTCCCCTGACACCGCCGAGCTGCGCGAGAGCGTGGTGGCGAGCGGCTGGTTCATGCCGGGGATGTCGACCCTGCTGGCCCCCCTGTACTTGGTGGTGCCCGACGCCGGGATCGAGCTGTTGCGTGCCTACACGGGCGTGCTCACGACGCTCCTCCTGCTGGCCGCTGTGCTCGTGGTGCGCCGCACGTTCGGTGACCGGGCGGCTGCTGTGCTGCTCGTCTTTCCCGGCCTGGTGCCGATGTGGCTGATCTTCTCCTTCACCTCGTGGGGCGATCTTCCGGCCGGACTGCTCGTGGTGGTGCTCGTGTGCACGCTCGTCCGGGTGGTGCGCGGGTTCGTCGCCGGCACCCCGCTGGGCTTCCGCGACGCTGCCTGGTTCGGCACCTTGGTGGGCGTCACCCTGTACCTGCGCTCGAGCACGTCGCCGCTGCTGGTGGGGCTCTTCGTGCTGATCGCCTTGGGAGCGTTGATCTGGCTGCGCGGCAAGATGCGATGGCAGTCGGTCGGTGCTCTCGCCCTGAGCGCGGTGATCGCGCTCGGCATGCTTCTGCCGTGGTCGGCGGCGGCGTCGCGGGCCCTCGACAGTCGGGTGACCACCACCACCACGGTTGGTACTGCGCTCGCGAACGCTTTCGGCGACCGAGGGCAGCTCTGCTACGGCGAATGCGACCCCGACTCGACCATCTGGTTCTCGCCGGTCCGCTACGCCCGGGAGACGGCCCGGGTGACCGGCGTCGGCGAGGTGGAGGTGCTCAAGCAGATGTCGGCCTACGCCCGACAGGACATCACCGCGACGGGCTACGCCACCGACGTGCTCGGAAACCTGGCGCGCTACGCCGGTTACCCGGCCGGCTATGAGAACTGGTTCCATCCCGGAACGCGGCACGAAGCCCCTGGGCCCACCGACGTGTGGGCCTGGCCGATCAGGGTGGTCAGCTCGCTGCTCTACTACCCGTTCCTCGCGCTGGCGTTGGTGCTGCTCGTCGTGGGCGTTCGCCGGCCGGTGGAACGGCAGGTCGAGCTGCTCGTCATCAAGCTCGCCCTGGGAGCCCTCCTGCTGCAGCCCTTCGTGCACCAGGCCAGCACCCGCTACTGGCCTACGTTCGCCCCGCTGCTCGCCGTCGGCGCGGTGGTCCTGTGGCAGGCGCGCCGCGACAGGACGTCGTCGGTCGCAACCCCGCACGGTAGCCAGACCGTGGTCGAGCGACGTCTCTACGGGGGCCAGATAGCCCTGGCTGTGGCCTTCGTGTCTCTTGTCGTCGTTCTTGCCATCCTGGCGACCCTCGGCGCCGTAGGGTAACGCCGTGGCAACCGAGGCGACGCGAACCGGACTGGTCGATGCAGCCCTTCGCGAGTTCGCGGCGGTCGGAGTGGCGGCGGCCTCCCTGGTCGAGATCACCCGACAGGCCGGACAGCGCAACCGTGGCGCCGTTCACTACCACTTCGGCGGTCGCGAGGGCCTCCTCGCAGCAGTCCTCGAGAAGCACGCCGACTTCCTCGGGGTCCGCGAACGAGAGCTGCTCGCAGTGGCACGTACCCGAGTCGACGACGTGCCGGCTGTCATCGAGGCGCTGGTGCGCCCCTCGGTCGAGCTCGCCGAGGACAGCTGGTCAGGTCGCTGCTACCTGATGATCGTGGCTGAGCTCGTCGACCACGGCTCTGAGTTCATCAACGACGACGTGACCAACGCCCTGGCTCGCACCGGCGGGTACGAGGTCTACGAGCTGCTGCGATCCCGATTGCCCGACCTCGGTCTGGCGCTCGACGAGGAGCGGCTCGCTCTGTTCACCGCGTTCTTCCTCAGCGCGATCGCGCGACGGGCGCGCGCCATCGACGAGCAGGGGAGTCGCGCCCAGCTCCCGACCGAGCAGTTCATCGCCAACCTGGTCACCATGTCGTCGGCGATGCTCACCGTGCCGCCCGTCGCCTGACCTCGACCGGCTCCGGTCACTACCCTCGCCCTCGTGGCCAGTGAAGCGACCCGGGCAGAATTGATCGACGCTGCGATGCGCGCGTTCGCTGAGGAGGGGGTATCGGTCGCGTCCTTGGTCGAGATCTCGCGACGCGCCAACCAGCGCAACCGCGGAGCGGTGCAGTACCACTTCGGGAGCCGCGATGGCCTCCTCGTGGCGGTGCTTGACCAGCACGCACAGTTCCTGGCCCAACGCGAGGGCGAGCTGCTGTCACGAGCGCTCACGATGCCCGACGACGATGTGGCCTCCGTGGTCGAGGCGATCGTGCGACCTGCCGTCGAGCTGGCGGAGAAGGGCTGGCGGGGTCGGTGCTACCTGGTGATCCTCGGCGAGCTCGTCGAGCAGGATCCTGCCGACCAGAGCGCCGAGCTGGCCGCCGCGCTGGCACGCACGGGTGGTTATGAGGTCTATGCGTTGCTGGCTCGACGGATGGCTCCGATGGACGAGGCGCTTCGCAACGAACGGTTCGCGCTGCTCACCTCGTTTGTCCTCGGCACCGTCGCTCGGCGAGCGCGCGCGGGCGAAGGGGGTCGGCCGCAGCTGCCCGCAGAGCGCTTCGTCGACAACTTGGTCGACCTGGCTACCGCGATCGTCGGGGCCAGGGTTCGTTGACTTTTGGGACGCCCTCCTAATACGGTCCGCTCGTGACGCCAGTCACAACGGAGACGAGGTGCGCGGATGCGAGCGGTCAGAGTCGTCAGGCACGGAGCGCCGCGGGACGCGATCGAGATCGGCGACGTCGAGGTGCCAGATCCGGGGCCGGGACAGGTCCGGATTCGAGTTGCCGCGGGCTCGCTCAACTTCGGTGACATCGCCCGGTGCGCCGGGGGTGTCGCCGCGGTGATGGCGCAGCCGCCCTTCACCCTCGGCATGGATGTCGCTGGCATGGTCGAGGCGACAGGTGAGGGCATGGCGCAGTGGCAGGGACGCAGGGTGGTCGGCATCTGCCCGCAGTCGCTCGGTGGTCTCGCCGAGCACGCCCTGGCGGGCTCGGTTTTCGCGGCCCCTGAGCAGTTCGACGACGTCGAGGCAGCCGCCTTCACCCTTCCATTCCACGTGGCCTGGTTGGCCCTTCACGAACGCGGTGCGCTGCGAGCAGGCGAGACCGTGTTGGTGCGGGGCGCGGCCAGCGCCGTCGGCACCGCGGCGGTCCAGCTCGCAGTGGCCGCCGGAGCCCGGGTGATCGCGATGGCGGGGGGCGTCGACAAAGCGAAGCTCTGCCTCGATCTGGGCGCGGACCGTGTTGTCGACACCCACGAGGTGGAGGGTGCCTCCATCTTCGACGTGGTGATGGACGAGACCGACGAGCGTGGTGTCGAAGTCATCTTCGACCCGATAGGCGGAGACCTGACCGAGACGCTCTGGACCTGCGGTTCCCTCGGCGGCCGCTACCTCGCGGTGGGTTTCAACGACGACCCGGAGTCGGGTCTCACCGGCCGGGCCCTGCGCAAGCTGTCGATGGCCAACATGACCGCGATGGGGGTGCTCTTGGCCTACCTCGATGTGCCCCGCGCTTTCCGTCAGTTCGGCGTCCACCCTTTCTCTCCCGGCACTGGCGTCCGTGTGCACCAGGGACTACTCGAGCTTGCGGCTGCAGGATCCATCCGACCGGTCGTCGGGCGCCGGGTCGGTTTCGATGGCGTGGCCGCTGCGCTCGAGGATCACGCTGCCCGTCGCACGTCGGGTCGCACGGTGATGGTCCCGTGAACGCCCACGAGCTGATCGACCAAGCGATCGCCCAGAGCGGCCTCGGCGACCTCGGCGATCCATCGGCACTGGAGGGACTCGAGGTGCTGGTCGAGGCGATCGACGCTGAGGCGAAGCTCAACGAGCTCGGAGACCTTGGCATCGCCGGCGCGATCGTGGCCGCCTTGGTGAACCGACTGCGCGTCATCGACCACCTGAAGCAGAACCCAGAGCTCGCCGCGACCCCTGTGAAGGCGCCCCTGGTAGTGGTCGGCCTGTTCCGCGCGGGCACCACCCTGTTCAGCAACCTGCTCGACCACGACCCGGCCAACCGGTCCCTCCTACGCTGGGAGTCGGGTGACTCAGTGCCGCCTCCGCGGCCCGACGAGCGCCGCACCGGACCTCGAGTGGAGGCGTCCCAGGCCGGCGCTGACATGCTCGAGGCACTGAACCCGACGATCCGCTCCATCCACCACGAGGACGCCACCTCACCCACCGAATGCATCTCGGTACTCGGCCAGGCGTTCCGCTCGATCTCGTGGGAGGCGATCGTCAACGTGCCGACCTACGCCGCGTGGTGGCGTAGCGGCGACAATCACCCGGCCTACGCCTATCACCGACAGGTGCTTCAGGTTCTGCAGAGCGGCGGCACAACTGGGAGATGGACGCTCAAGAGCCCTGGCCATGCACTTGCGCTCGACGCCCTGGTCGAAACTTACCCCGACGCGCGCCTGGTGGTGTTGCACCGCGACCCGGCGATGCTGGCGGCGTCGGTGTGCAGCTTGATCGGTGCGATGTCGGGCACCTTTTCCGACGCAGACCACGGCGACTACGTCCGCGAGCACTGGACCTCGACTCTTGAGCAGTCGATCGCTGGCATCGACGACTTCCGGGCCCGGCGTCCCGAGCACCCGATCGTCGATGTCCATTACGAGCACCTGGTGGCAGATCCAGTGGGTTCCGTCGAGTCGGTCTACGAGGCCCTGGGCGTCGTGCCCGGGGCGGGCGCCTTCGGCGCCATGGCCGACTACCTCGCAGCCCACCCGCGGGGTTCCCTCGGCGTGCACCGCTACGACGCGGCGGCGCTTGGCCTGGACGCTGATGCACTACGCGAGCGCTTCGCGGGTTATGTAGAGCGCTACGGCGTTCGGCTCGAGACTGCGGTCCGAGTGTGATGTCTGGCGACCGTCGTCGGGTCACCGCGCAAGCTCTGGTGTCGGCCATCGTGACTGCCTGCTTGCTGGCTGGCTGTGGATCGCAGTTGCAGCCCGATGAGGTCCAGGCTGCCTCGGTGTCGTCCGTCGTAGAGCAGATCTCCGCGACGACGATCGACGATGCGCCGGTCGCTCCTCCGCCGCCCGCCGACACCACCCCAGACATCTCCTTGCCGAGGGATTCCTCGGACGCCGACGTCGTGACGCTAGCTCCGAACCCGCTCGCGCCCGACGATCAGGCACGCGCCGTGCCAGGGCCCGACACCGAATCGCCGAAGCCGACCGACGGTCGGCCGGCCGCGGGTTCGTGTGATGGCTTCGACAACAGCGTCGGGATCACTGACGAGACGATCACTATCGGCAACGCCGCCGACGTCTCAGGCCCCCAACCCGGTATCTTCGAAGCCAGTCAGGACGCCGTCCGGGCTTACGTCGCGTACTTCAACGCCACCAGCGACATCTGCGGGCGCAAGCTCGCGCTCACCGCCTACGACACGCGCACCGACGGGGTCGCTGAGCAAGAGGCCTACACCCGAGGGTGTCAGGAGGTCTTTGCGATGATCGGATCGATGTCGGCGTTCGACGCGTCCGGTGCCGGCACCGCAGCCAGTTGCGGACTCCCCGATCTCCGCACGGCCGGCATCACACCCGAGCGAATCAACTGCCGTACGTGCTTCGGCGCCCTGTCGTCGAACCCAGGCGAGTTCCAGAACGCCATACCCGACTTCGTGCTGAAGCAATACGGCGACGCCGGCCAGCACGCCGCGATGTTCTACATCAACATCGGGGCTGCGCCTGACAACGCCAAGGCGCAGGTCAAGATCTTCGAGAAGCGCGGGATGAACTTCGACATCGTGCAAGCGATCGACATCGCGGAGTTCAACTACACGCCGTACGCCCAGCAGATGAAGGACGCCGGCATCAAGTACGTCCAGATGATCGGCAGCGACAGCACTGCCGTCCGCCTGGCGCAGGCCATGCAGCAGCAGTCATTCAAGCCGGTGGTGTTCATGAATGACCCGTCGGTCTACAAGCCGGCCTATGCCAGTGCAGGCGGCACGGCGGTCGAGGGTTCGGTCGTCTTCACGAGTCTGACGCCTTTCGAGGAGGCCGACCGCAACCCGGAGCTCCGGCTCTACACCTCTTGGCTCGACCAGGTGCGGCCCGGAGTCGAACCCACCTTCTTCGGCGCCTATGCCTGGTCGGCCGCGCGCCTCTTTGTCGAGCAGGCAGCCGCGCTCGGAGGTCGGCTCGATCGAGAGAGCCTGGTCTCTGCGGTCCGCCGGGTTGATGGATGGACTTCGCAAGGGATGCACGCGCCGCAGCGGGTGGGAATCAAGCGAGTCGGCGAGTGCAACCGCTTCATAGAGCTGCGGCAAGGACGGTGGGTGCCGGTTGGTGGCACGAAGTACACCTGCACCGGAACAACCACGGTGAACTGAGTCGGCTCAGCGAGGCAGCGAGCTCGAGCGCCAACCGCCCAGGCCGTGCGCAAGCGGACGCCGCACCAGACGCTCGGGGTGGTTCCACGTCGGCCGGGGCTTGCGTGCTGGCGCCGCTGCGCCTCCCATTGCTGAGAACACCGCCACGATCGCGGCGATCTCCTCCGGTGATGCGTCGGCGTTGATGACGCGGAGGAGGGGCTGGGTGGGAGCGTCGGGCGCCCCCTCGGCCACCTCTCCGGCTTGGCCTTCGCCTGCCGTGCCGCTCACAGGGGGATGTTCCCGTGCTTCTTGGGGGGCAGAGTGGCGCGCTTGGTGCGCAGCAGACGCAGCGAGCGGACGATCTCGACGCGAGTTTCGTGCGGCATGATCACCGCGTCGATGTAGCCGCGCTCGGCGGCGATGTAGGGGTTCGCCAACGTGGTCTCGTACTCGTCGATCAGCTGGGCGCGCTTGGCTTCGACGTCGCCGCCGTCCTTCTCGACCTTCGCCAGCGTCTTGCGGTGCACGATGTTCGCGGCACCCTGGGCGCCCATAACGGCGATCTGCGAGGTCGGCCACGCGACGTTGATGTCGGCGCCGAGGTGCTTGGAGCCCATCACGTCGTACGCGCCGCCGTAGGCCTTGCGGGTGATCACGGTGATCAGCGGCACGGTGGCCTCGGAGTAGGCGTAGATGAGCTTCGCGCCGCGGCGGATGATGCCGTTCCACTCTTGGTCGGTGCCGGGCAGGAAGCCGGGCACGTCGACGAACGTGAGCACTGGGATGTTGAAGGCGTCGCAGGTGCGCACGAACCGCGCTGCCTTCTCGGAGGCATCGATGTCGAGACAGCCGGCGAACTGCATCGGCTGATTCGCCACGATGCCGACCGGGCGGCCCTCGACCCGGCCGTAGCCGATGATCAGGTTGGGGGCGAACATCTCCATGACCTCGACGAACTCCTCGTCGTCGAGGATGGCCGTGATCACGTCGTGCATGTCATACGGCTGGTTCGGGGAGTCCGGGATGATCGTGTCGAGCGAGCGGTCGAGATCGCTGATCTCGGTGTCGGCCACCTCGTCGTAGATGACGCCCTCGTCGAGGTTGTTCTGTGGCAGGTACGACAGCAGCGCCTTCACGTACTCGAACGCGTCTTCCTCGTCGGAAGCCATGTAGTGGGCGTTACCCGACTTGGTGTTGTGGGTGCGCGCGCCGCCGAGATCCTCCATCGACACGTCCTCGCCGGTGACGGTCTTGATCACGTCAGGTCCGGTGATGAACATCGCCGAGGTCTGGTCGACCATGATCGTGAAGTCGGTGACTGCGGGGGAGTACACGTGGCCGCCGGCGCAGTTGCCGAGGATCATCGAGATCTGCGGGATCACGCCCGAGGCGTGCACGTTGCGTCGGAAGATCTCGCCGTACAGGCCGAGCGAGACGACGCCCTCCTGAATGCGGGCGCCGGCGCCCTCGTTGATGCCGATGATGGGACAGCCGGTCTTCATCGCGAGGTCCATCACCTTGGTGATCTTCTCGCCGTACACCTCGCCGAGCGAGCCACCGAAGACGGTGAAGTCCTGGGAGAAGACACAGACCTGGCGACCGTCGACGGTGCCGTAGCCGGTCACGACGCCATCGCCGTAGGGCCGGGTCTTCTCCAGACCGAATGCGGTCGAGCGGTGCCGGGCCAGCTCGTCGAGCTCGACGAACGACCCTTCGTCGAACAGCATTGCGATGCGTTCGCGAGCAGTCTTGCGACCCTTCGCGTGCTGCTTCTCCACGGCCTTAGCCGAGCCGGCGTGCACGGCCTCGTCGAGGCGGCGTTCGAGGTCGGCGAGCTTGCCTGCCGTGGTGTGAAGGTCGATGTCGGCGGGAACGTCGGTTCCCTCTCCGGGCTGCGCGCTCACTGCTCTCGGTCTCCTGCTCGTTCACGATGCGTTTCGACGGACGTCCGGTAGGAGAGAGTAGTGGGAGTGACCTCCGAGCCTTCCGAGCGCCCACCCCTCGACAAGCTGCGCCTTACCGGCGCCAATCCCGGCCTGATGCCCGATCTGATGGTCGAGGTGTTCGACGCCTTGCCCTCGACCAATCCAGTCGCCGTCGAACGGGCCCTGAGCGGTGGTGCTGACGGTCTGGTCGTGGTGGCCGATCACCAGACAGCTGGTCGCGGACGCCTCGACCGCACGTGGGAGACCGTGCCGGGAACCGCGTTGACCTTCTCGATGGTGCTGCGCCCCCAGACCCCCACGCGCGCCTGGCCCTGGCTGCCGTTGCTCACCGGGTACGCCGTCGACAAGGTGCTCAAGGCGCGCGGCGTCGCAGCCGGGGTCAAGTGGCCCAACGACGTGCTGATCGAGGAGAAGAAAGTGGCCGGGATCCTGGTCGAGCGGATCGAGACTCCTACCGGCCCTGCCGCAGTGGTCGGAGTGGGGATCAACGTCTCGCTCACCGCCGACGAGCTGCCGGTACCCACAGCCACCTCGCTCGAGATCGAGCTCGGTCACCCCGTCGACCGCACCGACCTGCTGGTCGAGGTCCTCAACGGCATCCGTGAGGCCTACGTGGCCTGGGAGGCCGGCGGTGACCTGAGCGGCATGCGGCTCGCGGACTCCTACGAAGCCGCATGCGTCACGATCGGACAACGTGTTCGCGTCGACCTCCCCGACAAGTCGGTGCTCGAGGGCACGGCGGTCGAGATCGACCCGACCGGACAGCTCGTGGTCGAGCACGACGGCGCCCGCACCCCGGTCTCGGCAGGCGATGTGGTGCACGTGCGGCCGCTGGAGTGACATGATCCCCGCGTGGTCATCTCCCAGAAGCTGCTGAACCCCGGCGAGGAGATCGTCGTCAGCACGCGCACCCACCCCAAGGTCCTGATGCTCCCGATCCTGGTACTCGTGGTGCTGTTGACCGCCGGCGTCCTGTTCCAGAAGTTCGTCAGCGATGACGACACGGCCTTGCTCGTCGTCTGGGTCGTGCTCGGGCTCCTGTTCATGTGGTGGGTGATCCGACCCGTCCTGGTGTGGCTGACTGCGTCGTACACGATCACCAACCGTCGGTTGATCACCCGGCACGGCGTCATCACCCGCCGCGGTCACGACATCCCGTTGAGCAGGGTGAGCGACGTCGCCTATGAGCGCGACTTGATCGACCGGTTCCTGGGCTGCGGCACGCTGGTCATCAGCGACGCGAGCACGCACGGCCAGGTGATGATCTACGACATCCCGCAGGTGGAGGAGACGCACCGCAAGCTCACCCAGCTGCTGCACGACCTCCACGGCGGCGAGACCCGTGGCGCCGAGGGACACTGAGCTCGTTGGAACTGGTGGCCCCAGAACCCGAGGGCTCTGAGCATCTGGACGGTACCGCCCTGGTCGCTCGGATTCTTGGCGCGAAGCCGGAGCTGTCGGCCGAAGACGTGGCCGCTGATACCGGCATCACCCTCGAAGAAGTGCGCCGGCTGTGGCGCGCGCTCGGGTTCCCCGAGGCAGATGGCGCCCGCATGTACACGCACGCCGACGCCGAGGCCGTCGGGCTGCTGGTGAGCGCGGTCGACGGCGGGCTGCTCGACTTCGACCTCGCGGTCACGCTGACCCGTGCCCTCGGCCAGACCATGGCCCGCCTGGCCGACTGGGAGGCCTCGGCGATGGTGCATCGGATCGAGGACCTCCAGACCGGCGAGGCCACCGCGCACACGCGCGAGCAGACAGCAATGCAGATGTTCGACGCACTCGGTGAGTCGTTCGAAGAGCTCATGATCTACACCTGGCGCCGCCACCTGTCGGGAGCGGTTGCCCGGATCATGGCCCATGAGGGCGACGACGACCCGCACTCGACCGAGCTGACCGTGGGCTTCGCCGACATCGTCTCGTTCACTGCCCTGAGCAACGAGATGTCGCGCGAACGAATCGGCGACATGGTGGAGCTGTTCGAGTCGCGCTGCTCCGACGTCGTGGCCAGGCAGAACGGCCGAGTGATCAAGAGCATCGGCGACTCGATCCTCTTCGTGAACGACGACCCGATCCGTGCCTATGACACGGCCGAGGGGATCATCACCGTGATCGGCCGGGACTCCCGCATGCCCGACGTGCGCGTCGGTCTGGCGAGCGGCGCCGTGATCATGCGCCTCGGTGACGTGTTCGGGCCACCGGTCAACATGGCGTCACGACTGACCAACGTCGCGCGGCGCAATCGGATCGTCATCGACGCTGCCACCGCCGAGCTGCTGCCGGCCTCGGAGTTCGAGACCCGACGGCTCCCGGCCCGACCGATGCGCGGGTTCGGCGTCATCGAGCCGCTCACCGTCCGCCGGGCCTGACCCCGACCGCGCCGAGGCTGGGCGACCACTAACCTGTGCGCGTGTCCGACCTCGCGCCCGTCATCGCCGTCATCGGCGGTGGGCAGCTGGCCCGGATGATGGCAGAGCCTGCGGCTGCCCTGGGCATCCCGTTGCGCCTGCTCGCCGAGGCCGAGGGCGTCTC
>JBAUWM010000498.1:0-12039 GCA_049583775.1 Nocardioides sp. | reverse complement strand
AGTGTGACCCACCTGCGAAACCTCGTCCACGTCGGGTTAAGCCTGAGGCTCCTGTGACTCGCGCTTGCGCGCGACATGACCCTCGATGGTCCGCTGGGGGCCGGCGCTCACCGCGAGCGCACCCGGTGGCACGTCCTCCCGGACGACGGTCCCACCACCGGTCATCGCCCCGTCACCGATGCTGACCGGCGCGACGAACGTGTTGTTGGAGCCGGTCTTCACGCCGTCGCCGACAGTGGTGCGGTGCTTGGTGGACCCGTCGTAGTTGGCGAAGATCGTGCCGGCGCCGATGTTGGTGCCCTCGCCGATCTGGGCATCGCCCACGTAGGAGAGATGCGGCACCTTCGCGCCGGCGCCGATGTCGGCGTTCTTGGTCTCGACGAAGCTGCCGATCTTGCCTTCGACTCCGAGGCGGGTGCCGGGGCGAAGGTAGGAGAACGGGCCGACGTTCGCCCGGTCACCGATCACGGCGAGCTCGGCATGGGTGCGCACCACGCGGGCTCCGGCGCCGACCTCGCAGTCCTTGAGCGTGGTGTCGGGACCGATGACGGCGTCCTCGGCGACGACGGTGGCACCGAGCAGTTGAGTGCCGGGCAGGATCGTCACGTCGGGCGCGAGCACGACGTCGGCGTCGATCCAGGTGGTGGCCGGGTCCATGACCGTGACACCGTCGCGCATCCAGCGGGTGACGATGCGGACGTTGAGCTCGCGACCGAGGTCGGCCAGCTGCACCCTGTCGTTGGCGCCCTCGGTCTGCATCACGTCTTCGATCGGATACGCGCAGACCGTGAGCCCAGCGTCGCGGGCCAGCTTCACGGTGTCGGTGAGGTAGTACTCACCCTTGGCGTTGTCGTTGCCGATCTTGGGCATCGCGTCGGCGAGAAAGCCGGCGTCGAAGGCGAGGATGCCCGAGTTGATCTCGGAGATCTCGCGCTGTGCGGCGGTGGCGTCCTTCTCCTCGACGATCGCGACGACCTCGTCGTCCTCGTCGCGCACGACCCGGCCGTACCCGAAGGGTTTGGCGACAATGCCGCTCAAGATGCTCACGGCCGCCTGAGCTGCCTCGTGCTCGGCCGCGAAAGCGGCGAGTGAATCGCCGGTCAGCAGCGGGGTGTCGCCGTAGGCGACCAGCACGGTGCCCGACGTCGCGCCCACGGCGTCCATGGCGATCCGCACCGCGTGGCCGGTGCCCTGCTGCTCCTCTTGGACCGCCAGCACAGCGTCGGGCAGCAGTTCGAGGATGTGCGGTCCGACTTGCTCACGCTGGTGTCCGACCACGGCGACGACCCGTCGCGGGGCGATCGCAGCGACGGCGTTCAGCACGTGGCCGATCATCGAGCGGCCGCCGATCGGGTGAAGCACCTTCATCGTCTTCGACTTCATGCGAGTGCCGCCACCGGCGGCCAGAACGATCACGGTGATGTCTGGGGGGAGGTCGTGGGGCACCCGAGCCACTGTAGTGACGCTGGCTGGGGGCGTAACCCCGGCGAGGGGTGAGACGTTCAACAGCCATGATCTTCCGGCTCGCACTTGACTCGTTCCACGACGCTCACCTCGACCTGGTGACCGGCCTGGGGCTCGTGGTGCTTCCCGCACCGGGCTCCGACGTCGTCTTCGAGCGCGAGTCGCTGCACGCGGCTGCCTGGACCGAGCTCGTCGAGCGGCTCGCCAAGCTCGGGTGGACGCCGAGTCAGGATGGAGCAGCGCCTCGACGGTTCGTCGGCGTCACCACCGACGGACGGCCGGTGGTCGAGGTACGTGGCGAGTCGCCGATCCTGGACGCCGACCTCGAGGCGCGGACCTCATTGCTCGCCGCCGCCGGCGTTCGCTGAGAACCTCAGGCGGTCAACGCAACGGGCGCGGCAACCGAAATGCCCGCCCCGACCGCTTGACGATGCCGGCCGAGATCGTGGCGGTTTCCGTCAAGTGCTCCTCGAGACGGGGCGATGAGCCACCCGGGAGAAAGCGGGTGCGGTCGCGCGAGAGGAACGGCAACGAGATGTCTGCCCGGTCGACCTGCACCGAGCTGGAGGTCGGCACGTGCAGCCACCACGACGAGTCGGCGCCGGTGAGCAGCACGCCGATCCGGTGCCCGGGGCGGAGCACCCAGTCCTGGCCGTAGAGCGACAGCGTCACCTTCTGGTCGCCGGCAGTGCGCAGCAGGTGAGCGCCCCGACTGATCAGCTGGGCGCGCCCGGCCCGATCGATGTCATAGACGAGACCCACCAGGTTGGCCCGCGGCACGGAGGTGGTCACGTGAGCAGTGAGACGCGGCTCGCCTGAGAGCCAGGCCCGGGTGCGCAGCGGCTGCGAGATCGTCCACACGCCGTCCCCCGACCCGGGTCCGGTGGCCATGTTGGTGGCGGTGTCGCGGTAGACGCCCTTCCGCAGGGAGCTGGCGAGTCGTCTCGTGTCGGCCGGGGGCCAGACCGCCTCTCGACGCCACCGGCCGAGGCTGTCTTGAACGTCGACGCCGGGTCGACTGCGCCCGATTCCCTTGAGGTGAAGGTCGATGAAGTCGCTCACTTGGTCGACGAACGCCGAGACCGGGCGGCCGGTCTGAGTGCGCTTTCCGTCTGGGGTCTTCTCCCAGCCACGCACGTGGTCGATCTGGCCGAACCACGCCCGATTCTCCGCGCCGCGCAATCCTGACCAGAAGTCGAACGCGGCGTCCGGCTTCGTGTTGGTCTCCAAGAAGCCCTGGGTCAGGAACAACGGCACGCGCGATCCTCGTGAGGACGGAAGCAGGTTGCGCTCGGCCCAGTAGTCGCTGGTCGGCGAATCACTTTGCTGAAGCCCGAAGTTGAGCGGGTAGCAGTAGGCCTGCGGGAGCCCGTTGAGGTGATACTGCGGCGAGTCGTAGATGGTGCCGGGCAGCGCATCGTTGACCTGAAACGAGACAGGCGTCGCGAGCGAGTTCGTGAACCGGACGCCATTGTTATAGAGGTAGTTGTAGCCCGCGAAGACCGGCTCCATCGCTACGACCGCGGCCAGTCCTTGGGGTCTGTTCGCCACGCCCATCAGGCCGGTCCAGGCGTCGTAGGACTTGCCGAGCAGTGCGACCTTGCCGGTCGACCAGCTCTGGCTCGCGGCCCACTCGACGGCTGCGACCACGGCGCCCTGCTCGCGGTTGCCGCCCCAGTCGTTGCAGCCTCCCGAACCGCCGAACCCGGGAAGGTCGACCATCACGTAGGTGTAGCCGCGGTCCAGCGCGTCGGTCAGGTCGAGAAAGTCGTAGAACCGTTCGCTCGGCGCCTCGGCGGTGAACTCGCCACCTAGCGCCTCGCCGGAGTGATTCGTGTACGGGCTTACGGTCAAGATCACCGGTGTCCGCGCGGTGGCCTTCACGCCTTTCGGACGCAGCACGTCGGCATGCAGCATCGTCACGCCGTCCGCGGCCGGAAAGTAGTGCTCGGTGTGCGTGGCGTCTGAGCGTTCAGCTGCCCGGGCCGGTGAGGTGCCGACAACAACGAGGGTCGCGACGCCGACAGCCAGCACAAGGGCATGCGCGAGCGCCCGCAAGGAAGTCACACCACTGTAACGACGGAGCACTCGCCCCAGTTACGACCCATCCGGTCGCAGTGGTGTGGCCGTGACCACAACGTTGCTCAGGTAGACGGAGCCGTTGTAGTCCTCGCAGGTGATGACCACCAGCCGTCCCGGCACGCTCTGGCTGAACAACTCCTGGGCCTGCGTCGCGACGCTCCCCTTGCTGAAGGTGAGCACGCTGCCCACCCGGTAGACGATCCGACCGTTGCTGGTCGACACCGAGATTCGGTCGCCCGGCTTGAGGCTCTCGAGGTCTTGGAGGGCCGCGCCTCCCCGACTCAGCGTGTGGCCGGTGACCAGAGCGCTTCCCTCGGCGGCGCCCGGCTCGGCTCCGTCAGACCACCAACCCAACTGCTGGGCGTCCCCGGGTGGAGTCAACACTCCGCCAGGAGCCGTGATCGGCACGACCACGCTGTCGACTCCCAGCTTGGGAATGACCAGGCGCTGCGGCAACCCGGGTTGCGGCACCGGGATGGGTTTCGGCTCTCGCGTGGGCTTGGGCTTGGGCTTGAGCGGTGGGATCTTGATCCGGAACTCAGGATCCGGTCCGGTACGCGGCACCGGCGAGGTCGGCGCGACTGCGGAATCTGATCTGCCCTCGGGCCCGCGGTCGCTCAGCGTGACCCACACGCCGACTGCGGACGCGAGAACTCCGATCGTGGCGAGTGTCACCACGACCTTGCGAGTCGACCAGCCGCTGGCCCGAGGGCGACGCATCTCACCAGTATGCGGTCAGGCGGTCACCGGTTGCGGCCGGCCCGCTTCACCAGCCGAGCGACCACCTTGCCGTCGCGAAGCCACGAGACGACGACTCGGTGAGCACCTCGGCTGATCGGAGCGCTGAGGAGGAACTCTCCGGCCCCGTGACGAGTGACCACGGACCTCGACGTGACCACAGCTCCATCGATGGACAGCACGACCTGTTCATCGGCCCGGGTCGGGCATCCGCGGGTGCTGATCGACGGCACGTTCGGGCAACGATCCTTGCCGTCGAAGAGGCCATCGGCGTCGCTGTCGGGGCACCCGGCCCCGGTGCTGGGTCCGGGCGCTCGGCGGCAGCGGTCTGCAACGTCCGGCACGCCGTCGTCGTCCTGGTCGGCTCGCACCGTCGTGAGCTCGGTCGTGAGCGTGTAATACGTCGGCTCGAGCACCTCCTGTGGATCCACCGTGATCGAGAGGTCGCGGCGAGCCCACGGAACCGTCACCGTGATCGAGCCGTCGTCCTCCGACAGCACCTGGCGCGAGCCGCCGTTCACGGAGAGCGCAAGGCTCGAGGCACCGGTCCATGCCAACGTGACCCGCGCGGTCGCCTGCTGCTTGATCGGCAGCCGGTAGTAGTCCCGGGTGTCGACGGCGCTGACCAGCCCTACGCCCAGCGTGCTGTCGGTCGGCAGCAGCATGGCGCCGCCGGCTGGCGTCAACGTCGACCGCGACTTCTTGACGGTCGCCGCGACTGGGGCGTCACGGGTCTCGGGACCCATCGCAGGCGCAGCGAGCTTGAGGCCCTCGGCGTCCGGCACCGAGTCGGTCGTCCGCACCCAGTCGTTGCTGCGCAGGTGGATACCCGTCACGGCATTGATCGTGTACGGCGCGACGATGTGCTGGTCGGCGAGGTAGTCGCGCGGCACCGAGAAGGTCACGGTCCCTTGACCGACGTTCCACGTAGCGGTGCCTTCGGGCAGGTAGTAGCCCGTGCCGTTGTCCATCACCATCACTGGGTCACCGAGGCTCCCGGTGCCGATGAAGGAGTCGAAGCGTCGTCCGTTCACCAGCAGGCTGTAGGCCGTGGCCGACCCACCCTGGGCGATCGGCCAGACCTGAGAGACCGACATCGTCGCTTTCACGGCCGCCGGAGTAACCGAGGCGCGGACCGCCGTGAGGTCGGTGAACGGCACGGCCGTGTCACCAGTCGCGTCGCTCGCCGCGGCCGAGCGCTTCGTGGGCGCCTTGGCCAGCGGCACGTTTCGCGCCGTGCCCCGCACGGTCAGTCGGCCGTCCTTGATCCGCATGACGGCGTCGTCGAGACGCGGCTTCGTAGTGGCGATCGGGGTCGGCGTCCAGCGACCCAGTTGACCAGGAATCGCTCCCTGCCTGGGCTGTGGGCAGTCCTCGGCAGATCCGGTCGCCGACGCGTAGTGGTGGTCGGCTGGGTTCTGCACCTGGAACGAGTTGAGGCCGTCGCCGACAACGTCATTGGGTTCGAGCTTGTCGCGTTCATCGACCTTGCCATCACCCGTGACGTCGAGGTAGTTGCTCATCCGGAGCGCGAACCCTTCGACGTCGAGCGTCGAGACGCACTTGGCCAGCCCCACCGGGTCGGTGCTGTAGGCCATGATGTCGTTGCTGGTTGTGGGCCCCCACGGCCCGTCGGCTCCGTCGCCGACGTGGCCGAGAGTCAGGCAGTGCCCGAACTCGTGAGCGACGAGGTCGAACAGGCCGAAGAAGTCGGACTCCCCCGGAAGCGGGTCAACCGCACCGTTGACGGCAAAACAGACGTTGCCGCCGACCCCGCCGCAGTCCTCGACGTAGGTGCCGCCGTTCTCGCGGCCGTGCTGCTCAAAACGACCTGAGTCCTGCCACGTGGAGAAGTTGAGCGCATTGGGGATGGACAGGCAGGGCGCGCCCTCGCCGTCCACGATGCCCAGCTCACCAGCGAAGGAGACCGGATCGATGCCGATCCCGATACCGCCGGCCGGGTTGCTCACGACCACGACCACCTCGGGGTCGACCAACGACAGCGGCTCCGACAGCGCACCGGTCGGGTCGGTCTTGACCATGTGGGTTCGGACGTTCATCTCGAAGCCCTGCTCGAGCCAGCCCAGGCCCATCTCACCGGCGAGATAGTCGAGCCCGCCCTCCCACATCATCACGGCCTGCTCGGCCACCCGCATGTCACGCTCTGCCAGCGGCGAGACCGGAACGAGGACGTCGACGTCGACCTTGGGGGTGTCGATCGCGTTGAGTCCGACCTTCATGTGGAAGCACTCGTTGTCGGGGTTCAACGGGTCGCGATCGACGACGCAGCCGGCGGGCAGGTTGCCGTCGCCCCAGCCGGCCCTGACGTAATCGTCGGCAGGACTGCCGGTGGCCGGCACTCCCGAGGTGAAGCCGCTCACGGCAACGAACGCGGCGAGGAGCATGACGAAGTACCTGCGGACCATGCCCTGGAAACGACGTAACCCCGCGAAAGTTAGCGGTCCGCGCCATTTCGCAGGTCAGCTCAGGCCTGATGCCGCCTGACGCAGACAGTGACCCGCCTCGTCGCCGAGCAACGTGAAGGCCTCAAACGGACTCACTCCCGAGTCCGGATCGAGCGTGGCGTTGATGGCGACACACACCTCGCCGCCGTCTGGGCACGACTGCCGAACGATGCCTTCGGGCAGGCTGTGGTGGCTTCGGAACGTCGGCAACACACTCCACCTCGTCAGGGAGAACGCGTCGGAGAAGACGCCGCACCGCTCGCCCTGGCTGTCGTACATGTCGAGCGCCCGGCCGGCTCCCGATCCCTCGTGCGTGCCAACCGACGCCGCGATGAGAACGACCTCCGGATCCAACAACGGATGGGCTGAAGGGCCATCGCCCATGCGGTCCGAGACCGGACGGATGGTCAGGTCCGCGTCGATTCCCGCTAATCCGGCCTGCCACATCTGCAACGAGTCGAGCATCACCGCAGACGTCCGGTCGGCGCCCTCCTGGTCGGGCACGAGCAGCACCACGTCAATGGAACCGGGGGGCTGATCTGCCAGCTCGCGTCGCAGACCGGAGCAGTCATCGTCCTGCGCGAGGACGGCCCCCAGACAGACCGCGATGTCGCGATCGGAAGCAGCGGTCGATCCAACCTCGTCCGATCCCCCGCTCCAGGCGATCAGAGCGATCACCACGGTGCCGACTCCCACCACAATGGCGAGCACGACCGCCAGACGCCGTCGACCCTCCACGGACTCTTCAACGAGTCGCCTCGGCACCCGTTACGTAGCCGTCAGGTCAGGAAGATCTTGCCCCTCTTGATCGTGAAGGCCCTGGCAGGCAACGGTGCCGCGGCCGGGCCGGTGTGTACCGCTCCGTTGGTGATCTTGAACTGACTGCCATGGCACGGGCAGCCGATGCGACGCTGGGAGACGGTGTTGACGATGCAGCCGGTGTGAGTGCACACCGCTGAGAAGACCCGAAACCTATTTGCCTTGGGCTGCGTCACCACGACTTCGCGAGCTTCGACGATCACGCCTCCACCGACCGGCACGTCGGCCGTGCGGATGACAGCGGCGCCCGCCGCCGAGGCGCTCTCGTCCAGGAGCAGCGGAGTCGCCAGGCCAACGGCAGCAGCCGAGATGAGGTGCCGCCGCGGGATGCAGGTCATGACGCCCATCATGAGGGTCAGATCCGGCGCCGGTGCCGAAAGCTGCGAGATTGGTTTGTGATGTCTCAGGACATCGGTGACAGTTCCGCATCAGGACATCGGTGACAGTTCCTGTGTCAGGACTTCGGTGACACTCGCGGGTTCTTGGGTCGCGTGCCGGGCGGTCGGCCGTTGCCGACGTACGTCACTCCGGGTGCGGGTCGGGTGAGCTCGCCGAGGATCTCGCCGTCGAAGTCGGTGACGATGATCTTGACGTCATCTGTGACAACGAGGACCTGCTTGAAGGCGTGGTCGACGTCGAGCTTGTAGAACACCTTGTCCACCTGAACCACGCCGGCAGAGCTCACCTTCCTGACGCGCGTGTCGGGCGGCAGGTCCACCGGCGGCGGCGTCTGTGGGCGGCGGGGTCGTGCCTCTACGGGGCGGTCCAGCCAGGTCAGGTGCGGCTGGGGGCGCGGCGCGTCGGTCTTCGGGGTCGCCTCCCAAGCGGTCAGTGGAGTGACGCGACCCGGCAACCCTTGGTGCGGGCGCTGGGTGTTGTAGATGTCGTCGAACGCGTCGACCTGGGCCTGAAGCTCGGCCAGCGACGCAGCGAGCGGCTGTTTGTCGAGGTAACGGAACAGGGTCTGGTGGAAGCGCTCGTTCTTGCCCTGGGTGGTCGGTTTGTAGGGCTTGCCGGTGATCGCCTCGACCCCGAGTCGGGACACGTGCTCGACGAGTTGGCCAAGGTACCCGCGCCGGGTCGGGTTCAGTGCCGCCCCGTTGTCGGACAGCAGACGTTGTGGCACTCCGTGGGCGGCGATGGCCTTGTCCACCACCGTGATCGCGTCCTTGGTGGTCTCGCCCCACGCGACGTGAGACGCCACGGCGAAGCGCGAGTGGTCGTCGATGAGTTGGAAGATCACGCACTTGCGGCCACCGCTCAACACGTACTCGGTGCCGTCCAGTTGCCAGCACGCGTTCGGGGCCGGGTAGACGAACCGCCGCCATGCCGAACGTGGCCGCTTCCTCGGTTCCAGCCGCGCGAGGCCGGCATCGCGGAAGATCCGTGCCAACGCTGCGGTCGAGGGCACCACGGGCAGTCCCATCGCGTGCATCTTGTCGTGCACGCTGATCGGCCCGTGGTCCAGCCCGGAGGACTCCAGCGCAGCCCGGACCCCGATCGCATGTTCCTTGACCTCCTCGCTCAGCTGCGATGGGCTCGTCCGCGGACGTCGGGTCCGGGGCTCGAGCACCGCGGCCGGTCCGTCGACCACCGCCCGTCTACGCAGCTCGTAGAACGACTTGCGAGAGATGCGGTGCTCTGCGCAGAACGTCGAGACCGCGCCACGAGGCGCATCATCGGGCCACTGGGAGATCGCAAGGCGGACACGGGGATCGATGGGTTCATTGACGGCCACCGTCGAAGCCTCTGGGCAGAAGTGTCACCACAAGGCCCCCTAGAACTGTCACCGATGTCCTGATACACATTCGTCACCGATGTCCTGAGACATAACACTCAGCCTTTCGTCGCTGGTGGAGTCAAACGAGCCAATGCCCTCCCACACGCTGCCGCAACCTGCTCCAGCACCAACCCGCAGGAACTCGCCCTCAATGAGACGGGTTGCACTCAGGCGCGGGCAGAGTGGAGGCCATGACGCAGAGCGACTACGACCAGTTTGCCGAGGCCTATGCCGCTGCAAATGCCGAAGGCTTCTTCAACGCTTGGTACGAGAAGCCAGCGATGTTGGGCCTGGCGGGGAATGTGACAGGGCAGCGGATCCTCGATGCTGGTTGTGGGACGGGTCCGACCATTGGCGCCCTGACCGAACGTGGCGCCGATGTCAGCGGGTTCGACGTCAGCGCCGCGATGATCGGGATCGCCCGCAGACGGCTCCCTGGCGCCGATCTGCAAGTCCACGACCTGGGCAAGCCGCTGCCCTGGGAGGACGCAACGTTCAACACCGTGGTGGCGTCGCTGGTCCTGCATTACCTCCGGGACTGGACGGGGCCGCTGCGCGAGTGTCACCGGGTGCTGAAGCCGAATGGCCGACTCCTGATCTCGGTGAACCATCCGGGCGCGTTTCCGATCGTGCATCCAGACCTGGAGTATTTCGGAATCACGGAGTACACCGAGGACTATGAGCTCGGTGGCATCAGCGTCGACCTGACTTTCTTTCACCGGCCACTCAGTGCCATGGCGGAATCGTTCGCGGCAGCCGGCTTCCGGATAGTTGGGATCCACGAACCGCCAGCTGCCCCCGACACCCCCGAAGATGTGTTGCCTCCCGGACTCCGGGCCGGTGAGCGGTTCCTGGGCTTCTTGTTCTTCGACCTTGAGGTGCTCTGAACGCCGTCGCCGGGTTCAGGCCAACGCTCGCTCAAGGGCACCGAACAGCTCGGCCTCCATCCGCTGCACGACGGCGGCGCCTCGGGCGATCGTCGTGCCATGGAAGGTGCCCGGGTAGGAGTGCAGGTCGACCGAGACGCCAGCGGCGAGGAGTCGCATCGCGTAGGTGAGGCCTTCGTCGCGCAAAGGGTCGAGCTCGCACGTGACGATGTAGGCCGGTGGTAGTCCGGCGAGGTCGTCGGCCCGTGCTGGCGCCGCGTACTGGTCGGCGTCCTGTCCTCCGAGGTAGAGCGCCCACGAGCGCTCGGCCTGCCCTCGGCTCCACATGGGGGTGTCGGTGAAGGCGCGCATCGAGGGGGTGTCGAGACGGTCGTCGAGCTCGGGGATGCCGAGCGCCTGGAAGCGCAGCGCCGGGCCACCCCGATCGCGCGCGAGAAGCGCCACCGCAGCCGCGAGCCCACCGCCAGCGCTCTGACCGTGCACGGCGATCCGCGACGGGTCGACGTCCGGACGGGCAGCGAGGTATTCGAGCGCGAGATAGCAGTCGTCGAGCCCGGCGGGATAAGGGTTCTCGGGAGCCAGGCGGTAGCCGACGCTGACCACGACGACCCCGAGCCGCGAGGCCAGCGCCACCGCGTTGCCGTGCTCGAGGTCGATGCTGCCGAGACAGAAGCCGCCCCCATGGATGTCGAGCACCCCGGGCAGTTGGTCGGATGCAGCGTCGCGGGGTCGGTAGACGCGTACGCGAACGTCGGGGGAGCCCGACACGACTTCGTCAGTGATCTCGAGGAGCTCCTCGCCCGGGAACTCCTGGTCAGCCGGCACCATGTCGGCCACCATCGCCCGCGCTGCTTCGAGATCGTCGAGAGCATGGGACATGTCCGGCAACATCGACACGAGGCCGACCAGCTCGGGGTCGAGGGTGGGGAACTGGGTCGGGTCCATGCACCCATCTCACACCAGAGAGGCAGCCTCCGCGGCGTCAGCCACGGCCTTCTGGATCAGGCCCGGGCCTACGCAGTCGCCGATAGCGGTGATGACCAGGGCAGGGAACGTGGTTGCGAGCTGGGCATGCAGCTCGAGGGCGGGCACGACGACGCCGACCACGACCACTGAGTCGGCCGGGTGTCGCCGGGGAGTGCCGCCAGCGGGGGTGAAAGCGAGTGCATCGTGCTCAACGGCCAGGTGGGTCACCTCGGTGTGCACAGTGACCCCGCGGCGATCGAGGCGATCCATGTGCTCGGTGCGGCGCTTCCAGCCGACCTCAGGGGCGATCGTGTCACCGTGATCGAACAGGGCAACGAGGTGCCCCTGCCCACTCAACAGCTCGGCGAGCTGCACGCCCGCCAGACCGGCGCCCACGATCGAGACACGACGTCCCACGACGACCTTGCCGGTCACAACGTCGAGCAGGCCGTGCGCCAGTTCGCGGCCCGGCAGGTCCGGCTCGACCCAGCGACCGCCCGAGGCGACCACGATGGAGTCAGGGGCCAGCTCCCGCAGCAGATCGGGCGTCGCCGACTCGTTCAATCGGACATCGACTCCCGTGGCGGCCACTTCGCCGAGCAGGTACTCCAGGAACGATGCGTTCTCGGGGTGCACGATCGAGGCCCAGCGCAGGTTGCCGCCGAGCATCGACGACTGCTCGACCAGGGTCACGCGGTGTCCCCGCCCGGCCGCCCCTCGGGCAGCCTCGAGCCCGCCTGGCCCACCGCCCACGACCACCACGTGCGCCGACGGTTCGGCAGTAACGACAAGCAAGTCTGCCTCTCGACCAGTCGTGGCATTGACTGCGCAGTCGACC
>JBAUWM010000497.1:0-4936 GCA_049583775.1 Nocardioides sp. | reverse complement strand
CCTGGTCACCGGCGGAGTGCGTTCGGGCAAGTCGCGGCACGCCGAGCAGCTGCTCAGCGAGGCGGGACCGGTGCGGTACGTCGCCCCGGGTCCGATCCGGGACGACGCCGACTGGGCAGCGCGCGTGGCCGCTCACCGGGTGCGCCGTCCGGAGTCGTGGACGACGGTCGAGACCGCAGACCTGGTCGCCGCTCTCGGCACCGACCAGCCCGTGCTCGTCGACTGCCTCGGCACCTGGCTGACCCGCCTCATCGATGAGGCCGAGCGTTGGGACGACGCCGCCGACGAGCTGCTGGCCTGGGTCGAGACCCAGACCGCGGCCGTCGTCGAGGCGCTCGGTGCCGACGTCGTGCTGGTGACCAACGAGGTGGGGCTCGGCGTCGTGCCCGAGCACCGTTCGGGCCGGCTCTTCCGCGACCTGCTCGGCACCGTCAACCAGCACCTGGCGGCCGCCTGCGACGAGGTGCACCTCGTGATCGCCGGCCGCACCATCAAGCTCTGACCCACGCCGACTCGGCCCTCAAGGCAGCCATGCGAGGCTGAGGAGGAGGGCGGCGAGGGCGACCTCGATGGCGGCGCCCATGACGTCGCCGGTCACGCCGCCGAAGCGGCGCACGCAGCGGCGAACCAGGGCGACGACGAGCAGTCCGGGCAACAGCCCGAGAACCAGCACCCCGACGCCGGCGACCGGCGTGGGCACGGTGCCGGTGTAGATGTGGCCGAGACCGTCGGGGCGGGCGGCGGGCACGGGGGCGGCGCACACCAGCCACAAAGCCACCCGCGAGAGGCACACCAGGCCACCGGCGAGCAGTGCGTCAGCAACTGAGTCGACGTACGCAGCCAGGGCCGCGGCCTGCACGCCGATGACCACCACGACCGCGACCGTGCCGGCGGGGCCCGAGGTCCCGGTCTTCATCACTGCCAACGAGCGCTTGCGGTCGTAGGAGGCGGTGAGCCCGTCGGCAACATCGGAGACACCGTCCCAGTGCAGGGTGCGACTCGCGAGCGCCAGGGCGCCGATCGCGACGAGTGCCACGGCGAGCGGCGGCAGGTCGGTCTGCCCGCCGAGCGCCACGATCACCGCCACCAGCACGCCGAGCGGCAGTACTGCCAGCGGAGCCAGCAACATCGCTCCGCGCGCGGTCGAGCGCGAGACGGCCGCCGGGGCCCGCACCGGCAAGGCTGTCAGGGTCCCGACGGAGAGCCGCCAGGCGTCAGGCATCAGGTGGGAGCAGGTCGGCCAGCAACGCAACCTCGCTCAGCAACGCTGCCGCCGCCCGCACCAGCGGCACGGCCGCGACGGCGCCTGACCCTTCGCCGAGGCGAAGTCCGAGGTCGAGCAACGGCTCGAGGCCGAGCTTGTCGAGGGCCAGCGACTGGGCAGGCTCGGTCGAGCGGTGCCCGGCGGCGAACCACGCGGCGGCGCCCGGCTCGATCCGGTCGGCGGTGATCGCGCAGGCCACCGCCATCAAGCCATCGAGCAGCACAGGTACGCCGGCCCGCGCGGCCGTGAGCAGGAACGACGTCGACGCCGCGAGGTCGGCGCTGCCGAGTGCGGTGAGCGTCTCGACGGGGTCGTTCACCCGGTCGCCCGCTCGGCGTAGTGCTTGGTCGACGACCGCGATCTTGCGGGCGAGCCCAGCCTCGTCGACGCCGGTGCCGCGCCCCACGACCTCACTGGCCGGCAGCCCGAGCGCGGCTGCGATCAATGCTGCCGCCGGGGTGGTGTTGCCGATGCCCATGTCGCCGCTGATCAGCAGGTCGGCACCGGCGGCGATCTCCTCGCGGGCCACGCTCTCCCCGACATCGAGCGCGTGCCGGGTCTCCGCCGCAGACAGGGCGTCCTCGAGGTGGATCGCCCCCGAGCTCCGGCGCACCTTGTGCTCGCCCGGTGACGCGTCATCGACGCTGACGTCGACCACGCGGACGTGCACGTCGTGAGCACGCGCCAAGGCACTGACACCGGCGCTGCCCGTGCGGAAAGTGGCCACCATGGCACCGGTGATCTCAGCCGGGAACGCGCTCACCCCGTGTGCCGCGACCCCGTGGTCACCCGCAAAGATCGCCAGCCGCGCGTTGCTGACCTGTCTCGGCGGTACCGAGCCCTGGCAGGCGGCGAGCCATGTGCCGAGCTCGCCGACGCGCCCCAGCGCCCCCGGAGGGACAGCCAGCCCGGCCAGCCGTTCGGTCGCCGCCCGCCGGGACTCGTCGTCCGGCGCTCTCACAGGCTGGCGGCGAACTCGCGACGTGCCTGCACGGTGGCGGTCTGCTGGTGCAGTCGACCGACCAGTGCCGTGAGTCCGAGTCCGAGAACCGCCCACAACGCCACCAGCGTGAACAGCGAGGCGCGACGGAAGAACCACAGCTCGTCGGCCGGGAAGTCGCCCACTTCGTTCACCGTGGGCATCACCTCACCGACGACGACCATGATCGCGGCGTAGCCAACCGCGGCGATCGCCACGGCTTCGAAGGCACCCAGCTTCTGCCACAGTCGGAGCCCCAGGGCCATGGCGCCGATGGCAACGGCGAGCGAGATGAGAAGGAACAAGAAGTAGTAGCCGGTGCGGTCTCCGATGGTGTCGCCACTACCGACTGCCGGCGTAGCGGCCGGGTACTTCAGGAACGGCACCAGCGCCAAGGCAGTGAAACCGACGAGGGCCACGGTGGCCGTCGACTGGCGTGGCGTGAGACGCCCGAGTCGGCCGACTGCGGCGGCTGCGATGAGGGCGACAATCCCGCCCAGGGCGACGCCGATCGCGATGGTTCCGGTGGCCAGACCCCAGGTGCGCTGGTCCGGGCGGGACACCGACGTGCCTTCGTCGCCGTGGCTGTGTGCCGCGGTGCCATCCTCGTGACTGTGGTCGGCTTGCTCGAGGGGAGCCTCGAGGGGAGCCTCGACGGGAGCTTCAGCCGCGGCACCGGCCTCCTCGAGGGCGATCGCTCGCTCGACGTGGGGCTCACCGACCTCGTGGGCTACGAGGAAGGCAGCGAAGCCGGCCAGGAGTCCGACGAGCAAGCCGCGGACCAAAAATGCCCGTGCGTTCATCTGCTGGGTGCCCCGGCCTCTCAGTGGCAGGGGAAGCCGAGGAGGTGGCGTCCGTCGTGGACCCACTCGTGGACCGCGTTCCCCGCGGGGATCGAGATCGCGCCCTGATCGGCGGAGATGAAGAAGATGACGATCATCGCGAGCAGGCCGAAGAACAGCGCCCACGGCGCGAGCTCACGGAGCGGGATGGTCGGGATCACGACCTCGGAAACGGGCGTGACGGTCGACTGCGACATGGTGCCTCCTCAGGGATGAATGCGTCCCTGTTCGATGGGGTGGATGGCGGACCTTCGGGTCTGACTCCACCGCTCTCCGGTCGTGCTGGAGGCGATGTCACAGTAGCGCGACTGTGCCGGATTCTCACCGGCTTCCTCGTGCCCGCATGCGGAGCCTAGGGCATCGTGGCCGTCGTCGTCGTGGGTGTCTCAACGGGTTGTGCGGGGCGCTCCATCTGGCGGCTAGGAACGCGGTACCTGGTCGAAAACGCAGTCACCGCAGAGCCCAGCGCCTGGCGCTAGGTAGAAGAGGCAACACGTGCGTCGCCGTGCGCGTCCCTCGATCGGATCGTCGAGCTCGCCGATGAGCGGGCGGCGCGCGAGGAGGTCGGCCGCGAGCGGAGCGGCCTCCGGGAGCGAGTGCACCCGGGGCACCGCGTGCAGGCTCGCTGCCACATTGCCCCACAGGAGGCGGGGCGAGAGATCGAAGCTCGCGACGAGCGGCTCCAGGACTTGCCGGACCATGCGGTCGACGTCGTCGGACGTCACGTCGACCCAGCCGCGCGGCTCGAGCAACCCCAACGTCAGCGCACCGTGGTCGTCGTGCGCGACCAGGCACTCCGGGTCTACCAGGACGCCGTCGCGGGCGACGGTCACGACCGTCACCGACCACAGGCGAGAGGCGACTCCCATCACCACCGCCGACTGTCCGACCCGCAGCGGCGCGCCACCGAGACGGGCGCAGATCCGAGCAGCCAGGTCGTCTGCGTGCAGCTCGCTCAGCGGCACGAACGTCTGATCGGGAGCCAGCTCAACTGGCCACACGGTGCTGCGTGCGACGGCAGCGCTGACCCGCTCGGGCTGCGCTGGGCTGAGCAGGTTCACCGAAGCGATTCCAGGGCAGCGAGCAGCCGATCGACGACCTTCGGAGGACGCACGGCGATGCGCACCCAGCTGGCGTCGAGGCCGGGAAAGGTGTCGGCCCGCCGCACCGCGACGCCCGCCTCGCGTAACCGCCCGTGCACGCCGTCACCCACCCGGGCCAGCACGAACGACGCCGTCGAGGGCAGGTGGTCGATGCCCAGCCGGGTCAGGCCGTCCTCGAGCAGCCGGCGCCACTCAGCGATCTGGAGCGCCCGACGGTGTGCCTCCGTGTTCGCCTCGAAACTGCTGCACGCGACCATGTCCGCGGCGGCCGGGGAAGACACCGACCAGGGCACCTGGCCGGTTCGCAGCTCGCGCACATGGGGTGGCGACGCCAGCAGGTAACCCGCCCGGACGCCGGGAATCGACCAGTGCTTGGTGAGGCTGCGGATGACCAGGAGTCCGGGCAGCGACTCGCCGGCCAGCGACTCGGGCTCGTCCGGCACGGCGTCCATGAACGCCTCGTCGACCACCACCAGGCGCCCAGGTCGGAGGAGGCTGCGGACCGCGATCGCTGGATGGAGGACTCCGGTCGGGTTGGTGGGGTTGCCGAGCATCACCAGGTCGGCGTCGTCGGGCACGAGCGTCGGGTCGAGCTCGAAGGGCCGGGGCAGCACGACCGAGGTGACCGCGTGCCCGGCCTGGTGCAGGGCGGCGTGCGGCTCGGTGAACTGGGGGTGCACGACCACCGGACGCCGCCACGGACGCAGGCGCGCGATCAGGGAGAAGGCCTCGGCAGCCCCGGCGGTGG
>JBAUWM010000496.1:0-4150 GCA_049583775.1 Nocardioides sp. | reverse complement strand
CTCCAGGACTGGATCGTGGACCCCGAGGCGCCGTTGTCATGGCGCCTCGACAAGGAGAGCGCGGGCTCGGGGGCGCTGGGTGACATCGGCGCACACATCGTCGACCTCACGCAGTTCATCACCGGCGACACCTTGTCGCGCGTGTCCGGAAGGCTCCGGACGTTCGTGGACGAGCGTCCGATCCCCGCAGAGCACGCCGGACTGTCCGGCACAGCGGGGCGTGGACGAGGACCGGTCACCGTCGACGACGCCGCGACCTTCTTGGCGGAGTTCCGTAGCGGCGCGATGGGTGTGTTCGAGGCGACCCGATTCGCCAACGGACGCAAGAACGCCATCCGCCTCGAGATCAACGGATCGCGCGGCAGTCTGGCCTTCGACTTCGAGGACATGAACCTGCTGCACTTCTTCGACGGCACCGAGGACGTCGAGACGGCTGGGTTCCGCAGGATTCTCGTCACCGAGCCGCAACACCCGTACGTCGCCGCCTGGTGGCCTCCGGGGCACCTCATCGGCTACGAGCACGGCTTCACCCACCAGGTCGTCGACCTCGTCGGGAGCCTTGCGTCGGGCACCGCTCCATCCCCTTCCTTCGCCGACGGTCTACAGGTCCAGCGTGTGCTGGCCGCAGTCGAGCGAAGCTCCGACACTGACTCCTGGCAGGAGATCCCCGCATGAGTGATCTGACCCCCGTTCCTGATGACAAGTTCTCCTTCGGCCTGTGGACGGTCGGCTGGCAAGGCGTCGACGTCTTCGGCCCGGCGTCCCGTGACCTGCTCGATCCGGTCGAGGCGACCTACAAGCTGGCCGAGCTGGGTGCCTCGGGCGTCACGTTCCATGACGACGACCTGGTGCCGCAGGAGGCTGAGCGGGAAGCCACCCTGGCGCGCTTCGAGAAGGCGCTGGCCGAAACCGGACTGGTGGTGGAGATGGTCACCACCAACCTGTTCAGCCACCCCGTGTTCAAGGAAGGCGGTCTCACGGCCAACAACCGTGAGGTTCGTCGCTACGCCTTGTCGAAGGTGGTGCGCAACATCGATCTTGCGGCCTCTCTGGGCGCGCGCACGTTTGTTCTCTGGGGTGGCCGAGAGGGCGCTGAGCACGGCGCGAGCAAGGACGTCCAGGGGGCTCTCGACCGCTACGCCGAGTCGATGAACCTGCTTTGCGCCTACGTCAAGGAGCAAGGCTACGACGTGAGGTTTGCCCTCGAGCCCAAGCCCAACGAGCCGCGCGGGGACATTCTTCTCCCCACGATCGGCCACGCCCTCGCCTTCATCGGCGAGCTCGACGACCCTGCCATGGTCGGGCTCAACCCCGAGGTGGGCCACGAGGAGATGGCTGGGCTCAACTTTGCCCAGGGCATCAGCCAGGCGCTGTGGCACGACAAGCTGTTCCACGTCGACCTCAACGGGCAGCACGGCCCGCGGTTCGACCAGGACCTGCGGTTCGGCGCGGGCAACCTGCGCGGAGCCTTCTGGACCGTGGACGCGCTCCTAGGTGCCGGCACCGGCAAGGCGTACGACGGGTTCATCCACTTCGACTTCAAGCCGCCGCGCGCCGAAGCGACTGACGGTGTGTGGGCCTCGGCGAGCGCGTGCATGCGCAACTACCTGGTCCTGCGCGAGCGGGTGCGCTCTTTCCGCGCCGACCCCGAGGTGGTGGCGGCGTTGGAGGCAGCCGAGGTCGGTGCCATTCGGACACCGACCCTGGCGTCCGGCGAGACGCTCGCAGACCTGCGAGCGGCCTCCTACGACATCGAGGGATTGGCCGCACGAAGCGTCGGCATGGAGGCCCTGGACCAGCTCGCCATGGAGCACCTGCTGGGCATGCGCTGAGCAAGCTTCAGCACCGAGAAGATGACGAGAGCGAGGACCACCGCATGACCCGACCGATCACTCTGTTCACTGGCCAATGGGCCGACCTGCCTTTCGAAGAGGTGTGCAAGCTCGCCTCCGGGTGGGGGTACGACGAGCTGGAGATCGCTTGCTGGGGAGACCACTTCGACCCCTGGGCGGCAGTCGAGGACGATGCCTACGTCCCGGCCAAGGTGGAGATGCTGAAGAAATATGACCTCCAGGTCTTCGCCATCAGCAACCACCTCAAGGGTCAAGCAGTGTGCGACGACCCGATCGACGAGCGGCACCGGGGGATTCTGCCGGACCGCATCTGGGGCGACGGCGACGCTGAGGGAGTGCGCCAGCGTGCGGCCGAGGAGATGAAGATGACTGCCCGAGCAGCGCGCAAGCTGGGCGTCGATGTCGTCGTGGGATTCACCGGGTCGTCGATCTGGAAGTACGTCGCGATGTTCCCGCCCGCCTCGCAGGACCTGGTCGACGCCGGCTACGAAGACTTCGCGCGTCGCTGGAACCCGATTCTCGACGTCTTCGACGCCGAGGGGGTGAAGTTCGCCCACGAGGTGCACCCCTCGGAGATCGCCTACGACTACTGGACGACGGTGCAGGCGCTGGAGGCCGTGGACCATCGCGAGGCCTTCGGCCTCAACTGGGACCCGAGCCACTTCGTGTGGCAAGACCTCGACCCAGTCGGATTCATGTGGGACTTCAGGGACCGGATCTACCACGTCGACTGCAAGGACGCGAAGAAGCAGGTGGGCAACGGACGCAACGGCCGGCTCGGCTCCCACCTCGCGTGGGCCGACCCGCGGCGGGGCTGGGACTTCGTGTCGACGGGCCACGGCGACGTGCCGTGGGAGCAGTGCTTCCGAATGCTCAACACCATCGGTTACGAAGGTCCGATCTCGGTCGAGTGGGAGGACGCCGGGATGGACCGGCTGGTGGGCGCTCCGGAGGCTCTCGAGTTCGTCCGCCGACTGGCCTTCGACGCGCCGTCCGCTTCGTTCGACGCTGCGTTCTCCACTCGCTAGCTCCGAACGCCCGTTCCCCAGACAAGGCGCAGGCATGGTTCAGCTGGGGCCAAGCTGGCTAACTTGGTGGTGCCGACGCTCAGCCCCGACATAGAGAACTGCAGAACTAGCAGTCGGTCCGCCACCTGAACTCGACGGTGGTCATGAGCGCGTTGATGTGGCTCATGGCTCGTCCATGAGTGCGCATTGGTCGGCGACGCTTCAGCTGCGACTTCCGACGAGCTCACGGTCGGTTGTTTCCGCCTCGATGCCGAGGACGTGGTCGAGGGAGAGGCGTCCGGCACCCATGAACAACAACGCGACCAGGCCAGCAAGCAGCGCGATGTCTAGCTCAGCGCCCGGCATCGGAGTGCCGGCGGGCGCGATGATGCCTAGTTCGGCCTTGACCAGGATGATCGCCCCGATCATCGTCGCGATCAGGGGAAGGGCGACGAGCCTGGTCGCAAGTCCTGCCACCAGCATGACACCTCCGACGAGCTCGGCGATCGTCACCAGCCAGGCCACGAACTCCGGGGCGCCCACTCCAAGTCCGGTGAGCATGCCGCCAAATCCTTCGGCTGGCCCACCGGTGAGCTTGCTGTAGCCGTGGTCGACGAAGACCACCCCGAGGCCCAGGCGCAATGCGAGAGGGGCGACGAACTGAAATGGGGCAAGGAACGGAAAGCTGAGCATGTGCACGATGGGCTCCTGTGTTCGCGGCTGGTGCCTGGAAACCCGGTGAGACTCATCGACCATTCCCGGCTGTCTGGGAAGAATTTCGAGTGCTTGACGGGTTTCCCGATCGTGACAACCCCTCGACCGCCGGATGACGCTCTTCGGAAAGACTCTTTCCGTGAGTTGGTAGAGCCCGAGATCGAGGTCTTGCTGCGAGTTGCCATGACCATCACCTCAAATCAGGACGAGTCCGAGGACCTCGTGCAGGAGACGCTGCTGCGCGCTTATCGGGCACTCGATCGCTTCGACGGCCGGCATCCCCGAGCATGGCTGTTGACCATCCTGCGCAACACGAACGCCAACATGCACCGGCGCCGGAGGCCCGGCACGATCGGCGACTGGGAGCTCATCCGGGCCGCACAGCCGGCATTTGGTAGAGCGGAGTTGCCCAGTGCGGAGGACAGTTTCGTGCACGAGGAGCTGCACCTGGATCTCGACGCCGCCGTCCGCGCACTCGACCCCCGTTTCCGCGCCGCGCTCATCCTTGTCGACGTGCACGACCTGAGCTACTCCGAGGCGGCCGCGGTCATGGGCGTCCCCGTCGGCACCGTGATG
>JBAUWM010000495.1:0-2645 GCA_049583775.1 Nocardioides sp. | reverse complement strand
CGCTCGGTGTGGTCGCCAAGCAGGTGGTCGCCGCGGGGGACGCCTACGGCAGCAACGACCGGGCAGCCGGGCAGACCATCAACCTCGAGTTCGTCAGCGCCAACCCCACCGGCCCGGTGCACATCGGCGGCGTGCGCTGGGCAGCGATGGGCGACGCGCTCGCCCGGTTGCTGCAGGCCTGTGGTGCCAAGGTCACCCGGGAGTACTACTTCAACGACCACGGCGCGCAGATCGACCGGTTCGCCGCGTCCCTGCTGGCTGCCGCGACCGGTCAGCCGGTGCCGCCGGACGGCTATGGCGGCGACTACATCCGCGAGATCGCAGGACGGGTCATCGAGCAGGTGCCGGACGCGCTTGCGCAGGCCGACCCGCAGGAGGTCTTCCGGGCCACCGGTGTCGACACGATGTTCGCCGAGATCAAGCAGTCGCTGCACGACTTCGGGGTCGACTTCGACGTCTACTTCCACGAGAACAACCTGCACCGCAGCGGCGCCGTTGAACGGGCCATCGCCCGGCTCACCGAGATGGGTAACACCTACGAGCAGGACGGCGCCCTCTGGCTGCGCACCGAGCAGTTCGGTGACGACAAAGACCGCGTCATCATCAAGTCCGACGGCGAGGGTGCCTACATCTCAGGTGACCTCGCCTACTACCTCAACAAGCGCGAGCGCGGATTCGACCGCTGCCTGATCATGTTGGGCGCCGACCACCACGGGTACGTCGGTCGGATGAACGCAATGTGCGCCGCGTTCGGCGACCAGCCGGGCACCCACCTCGAGATCTTGATCGGCCAGATGGTCAACCTCCTCCGCGACGGGTCACCGCTACGGATGTCGAAGCGCGCGGGCACCGTCGTCACCATCGACGACCTCGTGGAGGCGATCGGCGTCGACGCCGCGCGCTACGCGCTGACGCGCTACAGCTCTGACTCCAACATCGACCTCGACCTCGATCTGTGGGCGAGTCAGTCCAACGACAACCCCGTCTACTACGTGCAGTACGGCCACGCCCGCACCTGCCGGATGATGGCGAACGCCAGCGATCTGGGCATGTCTGTGCCCGACGACTTCGACCCTGCACTGCTTGCCCACGAGAAGGAGGGCGACCTCTTGCGGGCGTTGGCCGAGTTCCCGCGGGTGGTGGCGAGTGCCGCCGAGCTGCGCGAGCCGCACCGGGTGGCCCGCTACCTGGAGGACACGACCGCGATCTTCAACCGGTGGTACGACACGCGCGAGTGCCGCATGCTCCCTCAGGGCGACGAGCCCGTGGCGCCGGTCAACGAGGCGCGCCTGATGCTGGTCGCGGCAGCGAGAACCGTGCTCGCCAACGGCCTGGCCCTGCTGGGCGTGTCCGCGCCCGAGCGGATGTGAGCGGAACATGACTCACGAAGCGGGCTGGGCTCACGCGCCCGGAGCGCTGCGCGGGCCCTCGTGGCTGCGCGAGCCAGTTGACCCCAACGAGCTGGTGCCGCTGCTCTGGTCGCAGACCGCCCACAAGACGGACGCCGGTGACCTCGTGGTGGGGGGCGTTGCGCTGCCCGACCTGGTCGCCGAGCACAACACCCCCGCCTACGTGCTTGATGAGGTCGACTTCCGGGCGCGGGCATCGGCGTTCCGTGACGCGTTCTCCGACTACGACGTCTACTACGCCGGAAAGGCTTTCCTCTGTACCGAGGTGGCCCGGTGGGTCGCCCAAGAGGGGCTGAGCCTCGATGTCTGCTCCGCGGGTGAGCTCAGCGTGGCGCAGCGGGCGGGCTTCGACCCGGCACGGATCGGCTACCACGGCAACAACAAGTCCTACCCCGAACTGCGACGAGCGGTCACTGCCGGCGTCGGCCGGATCGTCGTCGACTCGTTCGCGGAGATCGAGCGCCTCGACCAGATCACCGCCGACCTGATCGCCAGTGGCTCGATCGCTGGACCGCAGGGCGTCATGATTCGGGTGACAGCCGGGGTCGAGGCGCACACGCACGAGTACATCGCCACGGCGCACGAAGACCAGAAGTTCGGGTTCTCGATCACCAGCGGCGACGCCTTCGAGGCCGTTCGGCGGGTGAGCGATGCCCCCGGGCTCGCCCTGCTCGGCCTTCACTCGCACATCGGCAGCCAGATCTTTGACTCCTCTGGCTTCGAGGTTGCCGCGCGCCGGGTGCTCGCGCTGCACGCCAGGGTCAGCGCCGAACTGGCGATCGCGATGCCTGAGATGGACCTCGGTGGCGGCTTCGGCATCGCCTACACAACCCAGGACGACCCCTCCGACCCGGCACAGCTCGCCACCGAGATGAGCAAGATCGTCGAGCACGAGTGCCGTGCCCTCGGTATCGACGAGCCGCGCCTCTCGATCGAGCCCGGCCGCGCGATCGTCGGGCCGGCCATGTGCACCGTCTACACGGTCGGCACCGTCAAGCCGGTGAGCCTCGATGGCGGCGCGGTGCGCACCTATATATCTGTTGACGGCGGCATGAGCGACAACATCCGCACCGCCTTGTACGACGCCGACTACTCGTGCACCCTCGCCTCGCGCCACTCGACGGCGACGCCGGTGCTGGCCCGCGTGGTGGGCAAGCACTGCGAGGCCGGCGACGTCGTGGTCAAGGACGAGTTCCTGCCCGGCGACGTCCGACCCGGCGACCTGCTGGCGGTGCC
>JBAUWM010000494.1:0-11604 GCA_049583775.1 Nocardioides sp. | reverse complement strand
CACCGAGCCCACCCCCACCGAGCCCGCTGAGCCCCTGGAGCCGGTGCTGGCGCCGGTGGCTGAGGTAGACGCCGGTGGTCAGACCACGTGTCGCGTGACTGCCAGCGGCAACGCGCAATGTGCCGGCGAGAACGCGTGGGGCCAGATCGGGGTGGGCGACACGCGCGATCGACTCCGGTTCACCCAGGTCGGATTGCCGGGCGAGTGGGCCCGCATCAGCACCAGTGGTTCGTCGACGTGCGGCATCAAGGTCACCGGAGACCTCTACTGCTGGGGCATGAACAGCAGCGGCCAGCTCGGCATCGGCGACGCCCCCCAGCAGTGGCTGCCGCAGCGGGTAGGAGCCGGCACCGACTGGACGCACGTCGACGTCGGCTGGACCACAGCCTGCGGCATCAAGGCACCCGGCACGCTGTGGTGCTGGGGCGGCAACTACAACGGCCAGCTCGGGCTCGGCGACAAGACCAGCCGAAGGGTGCCGGCGCCGGTCGGAGGAGCCACCGACTGGGCCAGCGTCACGGTGGGCGGCTGGCACGTCTGCGCCCTGAGCACCGCCGGCGCCGCCTCGTGCGCCGGGCGCAACGACCTCGGCCAGCTCGGCACCGGAAGCCTGCTCGGCACGGTGGGCCAGACCCCGGTGCGCACCACCGCCCGCTTCGCGAGCCTGGACGCCGGGTGGTCGACGACCTGCGGCCTGAGCGTGGCCGGGCAGGTGCGCTGCTGGGGCCTCAACGACCGTGGCCAGATCGGTGACGGCACCACCGTCAACCGCGTGGTTCCGACCCTCACGGCAAGCGAGGGTCGCACCTTTGCAACGGTCAACCTCGGCGACGCCCACGCGTGTGCCCTCGGTGTTGACGGCAAGGTCGCCTGCTGGGGTAGCGACCGCTACGGCCAGCTCGGAACCGCAGCCGGTACCGACACCCGGGCACCAGTGCCGGTGGCCGGTGACATCACCTACCTCGGCGTCGACGTCGGCTGGATGCACTCGTGCGGCATCGGCACCGGCGGATCGGTGCAGTGCTGGGGCAACAACGAGCAGGGCCAACTCTCCAGCGGCAACCGCACCGAGCGCACCGTGCCGCCGGGCGTTCGCGAGCGCACCACGCTGCGCCGCAAGCAGCACCGGGCCGACGGCAAGCTCGTGCTCACCTCGTTCAACATTCTGGGCAGCCAGCACACGCAGCCCGGGGGAGGGGCGCCGCAGTACGCGCCCGGCCGAGTGCGCACCGAGTGGGCGGGCAACCTGCTCGAGCTCAAGCAGTCCGACATCGTGTCGTTCCAAGAGCTGCAGCACGACCAGTTCAACCAGCTGCGGGCCACTCTCGGCGACACCTACACCTTCTACCCGGAGGACACGATCAGGAATCCCAAGGTCGTGTGGCAGAGCATCATGTGGCGCACCAGTGAATGGGACTTCGTGGAGGCCGAGGACGTCGTGGTGCCGGTGATCGGCAAGACCCGGCCCAACCCGATCGTGCGGCTGCGCAACAAGGCCACCGGCAAGGACATCTGGGTGTTCAACGTGCACAACAGCTCCAAGCGCACCCCGCAGCGTCAGAAGGAGCGCAACCGGGCCGTCCGGATCGAGATCGATGAGATCAACCAGCGTCGCAAGGCCAAGGTGCCGGTGGTGTTCATGGGTGACATGAACGAGCGCCAGGTCGTCTTCTGCAAGGTCACCGGGCAGACCGACCTGACGGCGGCCACCGGTGGCTCACGCACCAAGAGGGCGTGCAAGCCGCCCAAGGTGATGCACCTCGACTGGATCTTCGCCTCGCCGGAGTTCAAGCGACAGACCGCCGGCTTCGAGCGCACACCGCTGACCAACCGGATCACCGATCACACCGTGCTGACTGCGACCTACGGCTTCAACGGCGCCTGAGCCGGTCCTGAAGTTGGTGCGCACGCTCCTGGGCGCGATGCGCCACGCTGCGTGAATCGCCGTCGCTGGTGCGCTGGGCCTGACTGAGTCGACGGACCTCGCCGAGCAGATCGGCCACCAGGTCGAGCGCTACGTCGGCGACCTCGGCGTCGGTGACCGAGTCCGGGTGTCGACGATCGGGCAGTTCGGTCGGCACTCGGATCGATTCCAGGTCGCCGATCACCTCGAAGCCGGCCGCGCGCACGAAGTCGACGGCGTCGTCGCCGCGCTTGCGGCACTCGGCGATCTGCTCCGCACCCGGCCAGAACGGCTCCCCGCCCCGTGGCACGAGTCGGTCGTCAGCCAGGAAGCTGCGAATCCAGACCCCTCGGTCGAAGGCTCGATCGAAGCCGCTGAGCCGCTTGTTGAGCCGCCGCAGTGTCTCGGCCTCCGCCACACCCATCGATGAGTTCGTGAAGCCAGCGGGACCGGCGACGTCATCGGGCACACCGAGCACCGTGCAGAACCGGCTCCAGAGCTCTTGGCGTGGCTGGTCGGCACCGGGGGGCGTGATGACGTGCACGCGCTCGGGTGCCACCAGCGGACCCCACCGGTCGAGCACCAACCGCAGATCGAGAGAACGCCAGTTCCAGATGGCTGTGGGGTCGGGGGAAACGTCGCGGGCGTAGCGGCCGATCCGGGTGCTGCCCTTGTTCTTCAGGTGTTCTTGCCAGCTGGAGGTGAACAGGCCCAGGGGCTCGCGGGTCGTGGTGATCACGTGCACCTCGGCACCACCGCTCTCGAGCGCCTCGATCATCGCCCGGGCTTGCACGTGGGTGGCAGCACTGAAGAACTCGTGGCTGATCAAGGCATCTCCGTGCCAGTCACGCACGGCGTCCTGCACGACCGTCCAGGCCTGGCCGGCGCGCCGCCCCCGACGACGCAGGCTGGGGTCGTCGCGTACTTCGAGCGAGGCCCACAAGTGGTCGCGGCGCTCGCGCCCCGGCACGAGCAGACCGGCTTCGCGCAGCTCGTCGCGATGGGCCCACACGATCGTCTGCAGATAGCTGGTGCCCGTCTTGGGCAGACCGATGTGGACGAAGACGCGACGCACGGGAGGTCCGGTCAGAGCTTCTCGGAGTACTCGGCGAGCACCCGCTCGAGCTCATCGGCGTCGCGGGTGGCCAAGGGCACCAGGAGGGCCTGCACGATGTCGGTCAGCTCAGCGGTGCGGTGGTGGTGCCGACGGCACTCGCTGACCTCTTCTTCGAGCAGACGGACGCGCTCCTCGAGCTTGACCATCTCCACCCGTGAGCGCATGGGCGCAAACCTCAGGAAGGCCTGTGCGCGGGACTTGTTCACCGGGTCCATTCGACCACCAATCTGCAGGAGCGCCGTTGCGCTCGGAACCTATCGCGCTTGCCGCGCACGCCCATCCGCGACGAGCCGATCTCACGCTGCAGCACCACCGTGGCGCCGCGTGCTTCCAGGGCCGTGACAACGCCGTCTGTCTCGAGGGGGGTCAGGAGGTTGCGCTGGGCCCACGCGTCGTCCTCGACGGGGCTCAGCAAGAAGTCTAGGTAGGCGCGGCCACCCCCCGAGCAGGCAAGCTCGAGGAAGCGCCACAGGTGTTCGCGGCCCAGTGGCGGCAGGGCATCAGCCAGGTGGCGGGCCATCACGACGGTGGGTCCGGCAGCCGCGCCGACCCGTGCTCCCTGGGCCAGCGTCGAGCGCAGCTCGAGCAGGTTGAGGGTGCCGAACTCGAGCGGTACGTCGGGCCGGTCGGCCGCCTTGCGTTGCAAGAACTCGAAGCCACGCGGGCTGTAGTCGAGGCCGATCGTCTCGATGCCTCGCCGGGCGAGCCACCAGGCGTTGCTTCCACGCCCGCACCCGACGTCGACGACGCGCGCTGGCAGCTGCGGACCTTCACGGCGCACGAGCATCCGGGCGAGCGGGTCGGGCTTGGGGTAGGGCCGCTCGTCGCGCACCTTCTGGTTGCGCCGGTCGTTGGTGGACCGGTTGACCGTCGTGCCACGAAACCAGTCGTTGAGTCGCTTGGTGGTCGAGTCGGGCGTCTCGAACTTGAACGCCGGGTCGGGCGTGCGCCACGACTCGCCGTACATCGCGGCCAACAGCCGGTCGGGCTCGGCCGGTGCGGGGAGGGTCCGGCCCTCGAGCGTGGTGGTGCCCAGCGGAAAGATCCACTCACGCTCGAACGGCGTCCGTACCTCGCCCAAGAGAATCAGCTGCCCGTCGTCGAAGTAGCCGGTGAACACGTCGAGCCCGCGCAGGCTGCCGTCCGACTCGGTGACCTGCACCTGGAACCCGGCACCGCTGTAGCGGCTGACTGAGTAGCCCATGTCGGCCAGCCGGCGCTGCAGCTGGAACGACTCGCGCGCGACGTCAGCGGGGTGGCTGTGACTGCTGATGTAGCCGAGGTCGGCGTCACTGTCGTGGCCGATCAGGGCGCCGTCGCGCACCGCGCCGAGCAAGGTGCCGTAGGCCGGAAATGCCTCGACCCCAGCCGTGCGAAGTGCTCCGAGCACCTCCTCGACAGAGTCGAGCAGCGGCGTCACCTGGTCGGCGGTGCGGGTGTCAAAGGTGGCCTGCATGCGCCCCGACTTGTCCATGCTCAGCTCGAGGCCGCGGTTGTTCACCACCGCGATTCGCTCGGTGCTGGTGCCGAACTGCCGCTCCTCGTCGAAGAGCACCTCTTCGGCAACGTGGCTGCGGATCATCAGGCGGGTCTGGCCGTCGAGGAACTTCTTCATCGGACGTGGCCAGGCCATCACCCGTTGGTCACCCTCGCCGGCCTCCGTGTCACGCGCCGACCAGAACGACCAGATGCGACGTCCGTCGAGCAGCACGTCGAGGACGACGTCTCCGCGCCCGTGCAGGACGATCCCGCTGTCGTCGACAGACAGCACGCGGGGGGCGGCGGCGCGGACCGACATGGACGGGGTGACTCCTCGGTGGCTCGTCAGATCAAACGGCGTGCGACGGCCCAGTATCCCCGGCTGATTGCCCGGGCCGGACCCGGCACCTGCAGGCCTGGCACGCGGGGGTCGAGATCGCCGGTCAGCACGCGGGCCAGCACCCGGTCGGGCACCACGCGAGCGGCTCGCACCTCGCGGCGGCGACGGACGATCAGTCTGGCGTGCCGCAGCAACCACCACCACGAGCGCAGCTTCTTGCCGGCCCAACCATCCTTGAGCGCGAGCGCGAAGATCGCCAGCTCGAGAGCGAGCAGGGGAGGCAGGGTCCAGAGCAGCATCAGCGGCCCATACACGGTCAGCACCATGAGCAGCCGGTTGCGCTCGAGGAGGTAAAACTTCTCCGGGTTGCGCGAGAACTCGTATCGGTGCAGCACCACGGCGTCAGGCACGTAGACCACGCGCCAGCCCCGCTGCCACGTGCGCAGGCTCAGGTCGCTGTCCTCGCAGTAAGCGAACATCGGCTCGCAGAAACCATCGAGCGCCAAGAACCGGTCGAGCCGCGCCACGGTCGCAGCCCCGGACGCAGACGCCACGTCGCGGGCGGCGGGGTAGTCAGAACCGGGCTGCCCCATACCTCCGGCCCAGCTCAGGCCGGTGAAGTGCACGGGATTGCCCACGGTGTTGACCGTGTCCGGGTCGTCGTAGAGCCGGACCGACGCGGTGGCCAACCCCACGTCGTCGACCGTCGCCGCCACAAGTCTGGCCAGCGCATCGGGCTCGACGACCGCGTCGCCGTTGATGAAGCCGACATACTCACCGGTCGCCGCACGAGCCCCTACGTTGCAGCCCCCCGCGAAGCCAAGATTGGTGCCCGGCTCGAGCACGGTGACCCCGGCCGTGCCACGAAGCCGCGCGACCGCGTCGGAGGTGCAACCGTTGTCGACCAGCACGACGTCGACGTCGAGGTTGCGGGACGCGAGCACGGCCTCGACAGCCTCCACGAGAAGGGGTTCGTCGCGCCACGCCAACATCACCGCAGTCAGGCGTGGCATGGGTGGCATGATACCGACGCGTCAGCGTCCCACCTGAGCCGCTGCCCGCGACCCGAGGAGCTCCCGACGCATGTCAGTGACAGCCCCCGAGCGTGGCTCGCTCCCCGCCACTCCGGAAGCCCCAGACGACACCACCGTCGTCGGACGCGTGATCAACGCGGTGCTCGACACCACCGTGATCTCGCTCGCGGTGTGGACCCTGCTCTACACGCTGGGACTTCCGACTCAGTGGTCGCTCTGGCCGAGTGGATGGCTCTGGGTGGTCATCACGGTCCTGGTGCTCGGCTACGAGGTGCGTCGTGCCGTGACCGGGCCGCCAACCCCAGCCCCCGAGTCGCCCGTGGTGGCACGCCTGGGCGAGCGACGCGAGGCGCTGCTGCTCGGCACGGGTCTGCTGCTGGTCGCGGCGGCTGGGCTGGGTGGCCTGGTCTGGACGCCGGGTACGTTCCGGCCCACCTGGGGAGCGCTCGCCCTCGGGCTTGTCGTGCTCTCGGCCTGGGGCTGGTTCTCCGGTCGCGTGCGACCGGTGCCGCCTCCCGAGTCGGTCGTCGCAGCCCGGAGTCGCCGAGTGGAGCGCCGTCGCGTCGTGACTCCCCAAGAGTTGGGCGTTCTCGCGGCCATGATCGTGACCGGCGTGGTCGCCTCGTTCATCCACCTCGCCGACACTGACGACCCCTATTACGTCAACCGCTCCGTGTGGGTGGCCGAGCAGGGCAACGCAGCCTTGCGCGACACGATGTTCAGCCCCGAGGTCTTCAACTCGCCGTACGGGGGAGGGGTCCCGATCTCCTCGATCGAGGCGCTCTTCGGCGTCGTGGCCCACATGAGCGGCACGTTGGCCGGCACCATCACCTACCTGGTGGTGCCGCCGGTGGCCTCCGCGATCGCGGTGCTCGCCATCTGGCGCCTGGTGCGACGCTGGGCTCCGCGGCGAGAGTTTCTGGCCTTCGTCGTGGCGCTGGGCTTCTTGACCCTCAGCGGCGACTCGATGCTCGGCAACTTCTGGATCCCGCGCATCTGGCAGGGCAAGGTCATCGCCGTCGTGCTGCTGATGCCTCTGATCTGGGCCTACCTCACCGAGCTGTACGCCGCCACGGACAAGCGCACCCAGCAGCGCTACCTCGTGCTGCTGTTACTGGCCGGTGTGGCGTTCTACGGGCTCTCTCCGACCGCCGTGGTGTGGGCCCCGGTGATGCTCGGCGCCATCGTGCTGGCTGCCCTCGCTCTGCGCTCACGGGTGCTCGCCCTGGGTGGGCTGGCCATGGCCGTGGGACCGGTGCTGTCGGGCCTGGCCGTGGTGGCTTTCTCGACCGATGTCGGCGGCGAAGAGCCGGTGGCCCTGCCGGCCCGGGCCTCTTTTGTGCGGATCCTCGGCGAGACCGAGGCGATGGTGGCGCTCAGCCTGGTAGCCCTCGGGTTGGCCGTCGTGCTGGCACGGCGCGGTTCGGCAGCAGCGCTCGCGGGCGCATCGTCTCTCGCTGCCGTGTTGGTGTTCGCCCCTGGCGTGCTGCCGCTGATCAACACGGTGACCGGCTCCGGACCGATCCTGTGGCGGATGTTGTTCGTCGCCCCGATCCCCGTGTTGGTGGGTTTGCTGGTGACCGCGCCCGTGCCCGATCTCGGCCCCACGCGGGCGCGCCTCGCGCAGGGCGCTGCGATCTTGCCGGCGCTGGTCGCGACCGCGGCGCTGGCGGTCGGCGGTCTCCCGGTGTGGTCCCACACCGGGCACGGTGGACCGGTCACGGTCACCGACCGGCCGGAGTGGAAGCTCGACCTCGAGGCGCTCGACGACGTGGAGATCATGGTCGACCGCGGCGTCGAGGGCGAGGTGCTGCTGCCCCCCCGGCGGATGAAGGTGCTCACGATGTACTCCACGCAGGCGTTCCCGGTGGTGCCTCGCGAGTGGTTCATCGAGAACATCGACGAGCCCCGGGCGGCTACCCGCGCCCGTCGGCTGCTCTACCGGCTCGCGAGCGGCGAGAAGCAGAAGTTCCCCGGTGTCGAGACCACCCGCAAAGCGCTCGAGCTGCTGGAGGTCGACCTGGCTTGCGTCGGAGAGAGCAAATACCTCGACCGGGTTCTGACTCTCTACGCCGACGCCGGCTACGACGAGCGCGAAAGGTACGGCACCCTGAGCTGTGGGCGTCCCTCCTGAACGGTCTCCGGGTCAGGTTGACCGAGGTAGACTTCGGCGTCCAATGCCTGCCTGACCTGGGGAGATCGTGAAGCGAGCCGCCGCATGAGCGCACCGCGCGTGGTGCTGCACGTGGGCCTTCCCAAGACTGGTACGTCGTTCGTGCAAGCAACGCTCCGCGCCAATCTCGACGCGTTGGCCGCCGGAGACGTCCGACTTCCCGAGAACCACGGCGAGAAGCTGTTCCAGGCCGTCTTGCACGTCACCGAGCGCTCCGAGGCCTGGGGCAGGTCGGCGAGCGCCGGACGCCGCGAGTGGGACCGGCTCGTCACCGAGGTCAGGGGCAGTTCCGGCACCACGATCGTGAGCAGCGAGACCCTCTGCTTGGCCACCGATGATCAGATCCGCCGGATCCTGGCCGATCTTCACGGTGTGGACGTCGACGTCATCGTGACTGTGCGCGACCCGGCGCGCCAGATTCCGGCCGAATGGCAAGAGGGCGTCAAGCACGGACGCCGCTCCTCCTACCCGCGCTTTCTCGACACGATCCTCGGCGATGCGCCAGGCCTGCCGAAGCGCGCCGGCGCACGTACTCGTTTCTGGAACGCGCAGAACCCAGTGCTCGTTCTCGACCGTTGGGGGGCCCATCTGGGGTCCGAACGCGTGCACGTGGTCGTCAACCCGGCGCCGGGCGCCGAGCACGACGAGTTGTGGCGCCGGTTCTCCCAGGCTGCCGACCTCGACCACGTGGAGGTCCGAGTGCCTGGCCGCGAGGCGAATGCTTCGCTGGGTCGGGTTCAGGTCGAGGTGCTGCGCCGGGTCAACCGCCGCTTCGTGCGCCAGGGGAACGAGAAGGCCTACGGCGACCTGGTGAAGCGCCTCTACGCGGGCACGGTCTTGCGTGGCCAGAAGGGCGAGAAGGTCGGGCTGCCCGACGAGAACCTGCCCGAGGTGCGTGACATCGCCCAGGGATGGGTCGACGAGATCACGGCCAAGGGTTACCCGGTCGCCGGCCAGCTCAGCGACCTGGTGCCCGGCCCCGACGCCGGGTCGTCTGGCGAGACCGGCGCCACGCAGGGCGAGATGCTCGACATCTCCCTGGACGCCACCGCTGACCTGCTCCTCGAGATCGAGCGACTGCGCGGCGAGATCGCCGAGCTCAAGGCCGCCTCTGGCTCACCGGTGCGCAGCCTGCGCCGCGGGCTCTCGCGCGTCGGCGGCGAGGGTCGCTGATGAGCGACCCAGAACGGCGCCCCGGAGCTCGCCGGGCCGAGGCGCCGGCGCGCACGCTGACGGCCGAGAGCAGCGTGCTCGTGGTCGTCGTGCTGCTCGTCGTCGTGCTCGGGCTCGTGCTCCTGGCGCGCTCGGTCGTCTCCGACACCCAACGCCAGCGTGACGCGCTCACTGGCACGGGAGGTGCTGTCCCCGCTCAGGCCGGCAACGAAGCCGTAGACGCGGCTGCCCGCGTGCTCGACACGTGGTCGCAACCCACGCGCGGCTATCGCGACTGGTGGTTGTCACTGCGGCCGTTGCTGACCCCAGGTGGGCGCGAGGCTTACGCCTACACCGACCCGAGCCAGGTTCCCGACCTCGGCAAGATCTCCGCGCAGGACGTCACGGTCAACCCGGCCGGCACGGCGGCCACGGTCTACTTCACGACCGCCGGCGGTCGCTTCGGCGTCGATCTTTCGCGCCGAGGTGCTCCTGGTCAGTGGCTCGCCAACCGGGTCGTCTTCCCCGGTGGGGAGTCGATGTTCCGATGACCCGCATCCCCACGCGTTCGTGGTTCCTCGCCACCGCCCTCAGCCTCGCAGCCGCGTTGCTCGCCACGACGGTGCCCTTCGCTGCCGAGGCGGTCCCCACTGAGCGTGGTAAGCCCACCCCGAGCCCTATCGAGGCCAAGATCGCCTCCTGCTCGCGGCCGGCGCTCACACCGGGGCTCCGCATTGCCGATGAACGCCGTCGTGCCCCCGCCAAGAACGCGCGGTCAAAGGGCGCTCGAGCGCGGGACGTCGCCGCGCTGGCCCACCGGCTCGGCGTCCCGGCGCGCGGTCAGGCCCTGGCTGTGACTGCTGTACTCAGCGGCGATCTCTCGGGCAGGGCCCGCCAGCGAGCGTTCTTCGCCAAGCTCGACGCGGTCAAGGGCTGGGAAGCGCTGCCGCCGAGCATCGCGATTCACCGTGTACTGCGCACGCCCGACCCGTTCGCCTACGAGGCCGACTGGACCCGTGCCGTGGTGCTTCTGGCCTCGTTCGCGGCCGAACTCGACGGATCAGCCGAGCAAGCGGTCTCCGTCGGTGGTCGGGCACCTCGGGCCTGTCGCGCCTCCGCCGCCGACGCCAGCGCGCTGCCGCTGCCAGCCGGGTCGTCCTACCGGGTGCAGCGGGTGCTCGAGAACGGCACGGTCACGCCCGGCACCTCCACCACGCCCAGCCCCGCCACCAGTGCAACGAGCACCCAGCCGCCCGAGTCAGGGCCGAAGGCCGCGGCTCGGAAGAAGCTGCTGCCTGCCGAGGTGGTCGAGCCCGAGGGTCAAGAGACGCAGTTCTTGGCGCCGTGCGGCACGCCCGTGCTCGCAGCGACTGCTGGCACCGTCGAGCTGGTCTCCGATGACACGGCGGCTGGGCCCTGGTTGATCCGGGTGCGCAGCGGTGCTCGCGACGTCATCACTGAATACGCCCACGTGCAGAACCCCGTGGTGGCCGGCGGTTCGACGGTGCTGGTGGGGCAGCAGGTCGCCGAGGTCGGCGACCTCGGCAACGTCGCGTCGTGCGCGCTCGGGCTGACGATCACCGCGAACGTCGACTCCACCCCCGTGCGGGTCGACCCGGTCCGGTGGCTCACCTCGCAGATCGAGGCCCCCGAGCCGATCCGCGAGATCGTCCCGGAGACCCGATTCCGGGTGGCTGCCTACAACGTGCTCGGGCACCACCTCACGGCGCCTGGTGGCGGCCGTCCCGGCTTCGCGCCGGGAACCACGCGGGTCGCCAACGGCCTGGCCCGGATGGAGGCGGTGGGGGTCTCGATCGTGGTGCTCAACGAGTTCGAGTCACCGCAGGCCGACGTCATCTCCGGCGACGGCGAATGGGGGCTGCACCGTGCGACCCCCAACAACGTCTTCCGAACGGGCAGCACCAACGGCAACGCCGTCGCCTGGCGCCTCGACACGTGGAAGATGATCGCCAACGACGAGTTCACCGTGCCGTGGCAGGTCACCCTGCACATGCCGGTCGTCTACCTGCAGCACCGGGTGACTGGGGCCATCGTCACGGTGATCGGGATCCACAACCCCGCGTCCACGGCTCGGGCCGGCAACCAGCAAGGTGCCCGCGTGCTGGCCCGCGACATCGAGCTCGACTTCATCACGCGACACCGAGAGATGTACCCAGACGTGCCGGTGATCTTGGCCGGCGACTTCAACGAGCGCGAGACAGCGTTCTGCGGGCTCACCGGCACCGGACTCCTCGCGGCCTCGGCCGGGGGCAGCGTGGGCGGCCCCTGTTACGTGCCGCGGCACGGTCCGGTTGACTGGATCTTCGGCACGACCGACCTCAACTTCCTGGGCCAGTCGATCGACAAGTCGTTCCTGCGGGTCATCAGCGACCACCCGCTGCTCTC
>JBAUWM010000493.1:0-5567 GCA_049583775.1 Nocardioides sp. | reverse complement strand
CGAGGCGATCGCCGCGGCCGACACCCTGCTGCTCACGATCCCCAACCAGCTCGGAGTCGACTACTGCGCCCACGTGCTCGAGACGATCGTCCGCGACGTCGCCCCCGAGCTCGGTTGGCGCTAGGCCGAGCCGGCGCAAGTTGACGCCGACTCGGTGTAGGTGCCTACTCAGCAGTGGAAGAACGGTGGTTGAGTGCATGAGCCCGGGCAGCGGGGCGGGTGAGGAGAAACGCGACCACGAGTGCAGCGGCGAGTAGCACCCCACTCACCACCTCTTCCTCGACGAAGGCCTTGTAGACCGACCAGTAGGCGAAGCTGCACGTCCAGCCCAAGGTCACCGCCCAGGCGAGCGAAGACCCCCGCAGGAGCGAGGGCAGTGCGGCCACAGCGGTGACGGCTGTCGCAATGGCGAATGCGGTGAAGACGAGGCCGGATCCGATCTCGTTGTCACCCCAGACGAAGCCGAACATCACAGTGCCAAAGGTGGAGACGAGGGCGGTCAAAGCCAGCAAGGCGGCCGCCGATCGCACGATGCGAGGTGAAGAGGCGCCAGCCTTGCGTGGGAGCGTCGTGGTGGTCATCGGTGAACCTTTCGATTGGTCTGCGTGGTGAGCACGACCTTGCCGGCGACCCCCACCCGACGACACGGTGGCGACGCCCTCTTCAGAGCCAGGACACGTTGTCCCGTGACGGCGGGACAGGGCCTGGGTGAGGATGAGCCTGTGACGCCCTCGACCCGAGTTGCACGGGCGGAAGTAGCGATGGGCATCGGCGCTATCGCCCTGGCCGCAACGAAGGCCGCCTGGGAGGTCATCGGCGTCTCCGGCAGCTCGGATGGGCCCTCGTACGTCAGCATGGTGGTGGTCTTCACGGTCGTCTACGCGTTGACCGGGACCGTGCTCGCCTGGCACGGGGTGGCACCCGTGATCAGACGCTTGCTCTTGGCCGTCGCCCTCGTCCAGGGGATCAGCGGCCTCGCCGCCACGTGGTCAGACCACGCCCTCACTGTCTCGCCTCCCCTGCCTGGCGGGGAGCTCGCCCAGTGGCTGGGCTCGTGGATGTGGGCCCCGGCCTACGTCGCAATACCGACGCTGCTCCCAGCCCTTCTGCCTGACGGACGGCCGCGATGGCGATGGTTGCCGTGGCTGGCCGGCCTAGCGGTCAGCTACTCAGCCCTGTCCTGGGCGCTGACTCCCTACGAGCTGCAGGACTTTCCCATCGAGGGTGGATACCGCAACCCTGTGGGCGTCGAACTGGTGGCGTCGACACCAGTGGTAGCCGCAGGTGGAGCCTTGATCATCGCGACTGTCGGGTGTGCGGTCGCTTCACTGGTCGCGCGCTACCGCAGCAGCAGCGGCCTCGAGCGCGAGCAGTTGCGGTGGCTCGTGCTGGGGGTGCTCGGCACGGTAGCCGTCGGCGCGCTCGGCTTCGCGCTTCCTCAGCCGGTGGCTGAACTGATGCCGGCACTGGCCGTCATCCCCTTCCCCGCAGCACTCCTCGTGGCCCTGCTGCGGACCCGCCTCTGGGACATCGACCTGGTGCTGTCTCGATCACTGACGTACGCCACCTTGTCGGCTTGTGCGGTCGGCACCTACGTCGTGGCGGTCTCTCTGCTCGGCACTGTTGCCGGGGATCGCGCTGGTGCGCCCGTCCTGGCCACGGCGCTCGTGGCGCTGATGGTGCTCCCGCTGCACACGCGTTTGCAGCGGCTGGTGAATCGGTTGGTGCACGGGGACGACGTCGACCCCTACACGGCGCTCTCCCAGACAGGCGCTCGACTGGAGGCCGCTCAAGACCCGGCCGGAGTCGCTGACCTGATGCTGCCTGAGCTCGTCGTGCGCATCTCACGAGCACTGCGGACGGAGCGGGTGGCGGTCGAGCTGTCCGACAGCTCTCGGGTCGGCGACGAACACCTGGAGGCAACTGGGGCGACAGAGGTCGCCCTGGTCTATGGCGGCCTCCATGTGGGACGCCTGCTCGTGGGGACACCCGACGTGCAGGGTCGCGACCGCCGCGTTCTCGAAGCCCTGGCGCGCCAGGCTGCGGTGGCCGTGCACGCCATGCTGATGGCGCGTGAAGCACGCGCCGCGCGGACTGCAGCGGCAGCGGCGCGGGAGGAGGAACGACTCCGATTGCGTCGCGACCTGCACGATGGCCTGGGCCCGGTCCTGGCAGCGGCCGCCTTGCAGACGGAGACAGCGCGCGAGCTCATGACCACCCACCCGGAGCAGGCGCGCACGATCCTGGAACGGCTCTCGCCCCGGCTCAACGAGGCCGTCGTCGATGTCCGCGCCCTGACGCATGCCCTTCGCCCGCCCAGTCTCGACGGTCTTGGGCTAGCCGGGTCGGTGCACGAGTTGGCGACCCGGTTCGCGACGCCCGACTGTGCAATCCACGTGGAGGCTGGCCAGCTGGGCCAGCTGCCCGCAGCCGTGGACGTCGCTGCTTATCGCATCGTGGCCGAGGCAGTGACGAATGCCGCACGCCACGCACGTGCCCACAACCTTCACCTGTCGCTGCTCCGCACGTGCTCCGAACTCGAGGTAAGAATCTGTGACGACGGCATCGGGTTACCCGACGTGATGGTGCCCGGCGTCGGACTGCGGTCGATGAAGGAGCGTGCCGAAGAGCTCGGCGGGAGTTGCGGCATCTCATCGCAGCCCGATAGCCATGGCACCACCGTGCTGGCGCGCCTACCCCTGCCCGAGGAGGCGTGACGTGCCCCGAGTCGTAGTGGTCGACGACCATCCCCTCTATCGCGACGGACTGGTCACTGCCCTCGCCACGCTCGACGACGTCACCGTGGTCGGGGAGGCACCTGACGGCGAGACCGGGCTGGAGGTGGTGGCGAGTACCGCTCCCGACGTCGTGGTCATGGACCTGCATATGCCGGGGATCGGCGGGATCGAGGCCACGCGGCGGATCAGCGAGCATCACCCACAGGTCGCCGTGCTCGTGCTGACGATGCTCGATGGCGACGACTCGGTATTCGCCGCCATGCGATCAGGCGCCCGCGGATACCTGCTCAAGGGCGCCGATCGCCACGAAATCGCGCGCGCACTCAACGCCGTCAGTCACGGTGAGGTCGTCTTCAGCAGCGGGATCGCTACGCGAGTCCTTTCGTTCTTCGCGGCCGGGTCCACCCGAAGCGTCGACCCTTTCCCTGAGTTGACCGAGCGCGAGCGCGAGGTGCTCGACCTCGTAGCCCGCGGGATGACGAATGCGGAGATCGCACGGCGCTTGTTCGTCAGCGACAAGACCGTGCGCAACCACGTGTCCAACGTGTTCTCCAAGCTGCAGGTGGCCGGACGGGCCGAGGCTGTCGCTCGCGCACGCGATGCTGGCCTGGGCGAACGACAACAGCCCAACCCCGCGGCCGGCTGACGTCAGCAACCTCTCCGTGAATCAGGGTTGGGTGTCGATGGCCTGGCGAATGCGAGGCAGCAGGCTGTCGACCGAGGCTGACGAGCGGAGCACGACAACCGTGGTGCCCACCTCGCCCGACGAGCCGGAGTCGAACAACTCGACGACGTCCTGAATGGCGTCGTCGAACTCCTCGTAGGGCGTAGTGGTGAGCTCGCGCAGCCAGCGCCGGAGCACCACGTTGTGGGCGGTCACCACAGCGTTGGCCATCAACTCGGCGCGCAGCACCGACCCCGGCCCGGCCGGCATCCACGTGCCGATGAAGTCACGGAAGAGCTTCTGGTAGCCGTGCATGCCGGCGATCTCGCGGTCGCGCAGGGCCGGCACCGTGCGGGTCAACCGGTACCGCGCCCGGGCCAGATCGCCCTCGGCGAGGAAGTGGTCGAGCACCATGCGAGCGCCCTCAACCACCGCCAAGATGCTGGTGTCGTCGTTGGCTGCGGCGAGGCGCGCCTGGATCCGCCGGTGCAGGTCGTCGTGGTCGGGAAAGATCACGTCTTCCTTTGAGGCGAACATCCGGAAGAACGTGGAACGGCTCAGCCCGGCCCGCTCGGCGATCTGCTCCACCGTCGTCGAGGAGTAGCCCTGCTCGTCGAACAGCGCGAACGCCGCATCGACCGTGCGCGCGCGCGACGAAGCTGGCGGCCGACTGAGCGGCGCTGCGTCTCGGTTCACGGTCGGCATCCTGTCAGTGCTAGGGTCCTGGTACTGCGTTTCACCATTACGGTACTACGTGTCATCCGGCACATGTCAGGAGTGGGTATGCCCAGCATTGAACGCGTCGGAGTCGTCGGCTGCGGCCTCATGGGCGCCGGCATCGCCGAGGTCAGCGCCCGCGCGGGGCTCGACGTCGTGGTCGCCGAATCGTCAGAAGATGCCGCGAAGGCCGGCTACGCCCGGATCGAAGCCTCACTTCGCCGGGCCGCCGATCGCGGCAAGATCGCTAGCGCCGACGAGGTGCTCGACCGGATCCAGGTGGTGGCCACTCTCGACGCCCTGGCCGACCGCGATCTCGTGGTCGAGGCGATCGTCGAGGACGAGGCCGCCAAGACCGAGCTGTTCAAGAAGCTCGACGAGATCGTCACCTCGCCCGACGCCATCCTCGCCTCGAACACGTCCTCCATCCCGATCATGAAGCTGGCCGTCGGCACCAGTCGCCCGGCGCAGGTGATGGGCATCCACTTCTTCAACCCGGTGCCCGTGCTCTCGCTCGTCGAGCTCGTGCCCAGCCTGCTCACCGCCGACGACACCACTGAGCGCGCCCGCAGGTTCGTGCAAGACCAGCTGGGCAAACGCGCGATCGACTGCCAAGACCGCGCGGGCTTTGTCGTCAACGCGCTGCTGATCCCCTTCATCCTCTCGGCGATCCGGATGATGGAGTCGGGTTTCGCGACCGCCGAAGACATCGACGAGGGCCTCGTGCGCGGTGCCGCTCACCCGCAGGGCCCCCTCGCGCTGGCCGACCTGATTGGCCTCGACACCACCAAGGCCGTGGCGGAGTCGCTGTACGAGGAGTTCAAGGAGCCCCTCTACGCACCGCCGCCGCTGCTCGCCCGGATGGTTTCTGCTGGCCTGCTTGGTCGCAAGACCGGCCGCGGTTTCTACACCTACGAGAAGAAGTAGTCCTCCGATGCCTAGCGACTCCCGCACCTTCGACCTGTTCCGCACCAGTGACGACCACGAAGAGCTCCGCGCCGCCGTGCGGCAGCTCGTCGCCGACAAAGTCGCGCCCTACGCGGCTGAGGTCGACGAGACGTCGTCCTACCCCCAGTCGGCGCACGACGCCCTGGTGGCGTCCGATTTCCATGCCCCACACGTGCCTGAGGCCTATGACGGCGTGGGCGCGGACGCCTTGGCAACCTGCATCGTGATCGAGGAGATCGCCCGCGGCTGTGCGTCGTCGTCCCTCATCCCGGCCGTCAACAAGCTGGGGTCGCTGCCGTTGATCCTCGGTGGTTCTGAGGACCTCAAGCAGCGCTACCTGCCGCGTCTCGCCGCCGGTGAGGGCTTCTCCTACGGCTTGTCCGAGCGCGACGCCGGCTCCGACACTGCCTCGATGAAGACGCGTGCGGCGCGCGACGGCGACCACTACGTGCTCAACGGCCAGAAGTCGTGGATCACGAACGCCGGGGTCTCGCAGTTCT
>JBAUWM010000492.1:0-8798 GCA_049583775.1 Nocardioides sp. | reverse complement strand
TCCCACTTCGAGGAGTCGACCATCACCGGGACCCGGCTGATGTCGGGCTCACCGGCGATCAGCTTCGTGAAGCGGTCCATCGCCGCCACACCGTCGATCATCCCCTCGTCCATGTTGATGTCGATGACCTGCGCGCCGTTCTCCACCTGCTGCGAAGCGATCGACAGCGCGGTGTCGAAATCGCCGTCCTTGATCAGGTTGCGGAACTTGGCCGAGCCGGTGATGTTGGTGCGCTCACCGACATTCACGAAGAGGCTGTCTTCGGTGATGGTGAACGGCTCGAGGCCAGAGAGTCGCAGCGCCGGCGAGGCGACCACCGGTTCGCGCCGGGTCTTGTCGCGCACGGCGTCCGCAATCGCCTTGATGTGGGCTGGCGTAGTGCCGCAGCAACCACCGGCGAGGTTCACGAAGCCCGCCTCAGCGAACTCGGCAAGCATCGCGGCGGTCTCGTCGGGCTCTTCGTCGTACTCGCCGAAGGCGTTGGGCAGGCCGGCGTTGGGATAGCACGACACAAAGGTGTCGGCCAGGCGTGACATCTCGGCGATGTAGGGGCGCATGTCCTTGGCACCCAGGGCGCAGTTGAGCCCGACTGCGAGTGGCCGTGCGTGGCGAACGGAGTCCCAGAACGCCTCGGTCACCTGGCCGGAGAGCGTGCGTCCTGAGGCGTCGGTGATGGTTCCCGAGATGATGACGGGCCACCGACGGTCGCGCTGCTCGAAGAGCGTCTCGACGGCGAAGATCGCGGCCTTCGCGTTCAGCGTGTCGAAGATCGTCTCGATGAAGATCAGGTCGCTGCCCCCGTCGACGAGACCGTTGGCGGCCTCGAGGTAGGCCGCTACCAGTTGGTCCCAGCTGACGTTGCGGGCTGCAGGGTCGTTGACGTCGGGGCTGATCGAGGCGGTGCGGGTGGTCGGCCCGAGTGCCCCACCGACGTAGCGTTTCTGCCCGGTTTCAGCCTCGACCTCGTCTGCGATGCGACGGGCGAGGCGGGTGGCCTCGAAGTTCAGCTCGTAGGCGAGCTCTTCCATTCCGTAGTCACTGAGCGAGACCGCATTCGCGTTGAACGTGTTCGTCTCGATGACGTCGGCGCCGGCTTCGAGGTACTCACGGTGGATCCCCCCGATGATGTCGGGCTGGGTCAGTGTCAGAAGATCGTTGTTGCCTTGCAGATCGCTCGGCCAGTCGGCGAACCGCTCGCCGCGGTAGCCGGCCTCGTCGGGCCGGTCGCGCTGGATCGCGGTTCCCATGGCACCGTCGAGCACCACGATCCGCTCACGTAGAAGCGCGGTGAGCTCATCGGTGACGTCGGGCCGGAGGTCAGGCAACGGAGGCTCCTATCAGCAGCGCGTTCGGCGGGGATCTCACAGGCTAGGAACCCTGTCCGTACCGTGGACGCAGTTTCCAGATGGTGGCACCGCGCGCGGGCGGGTACGAAATCCTCAACACCGAGCACGCCACTAGGCTTCCCATGTGATCGAGATCGAGGACACACCCGACCTGGTGGACCCCGTGGTGATCGCGGCCTTCGAGGGATGGAACGACGCCGCCGACTCGGCGTCCTCGGTCGTGGACCACCTGATGAAAGTGTGGGGAGCGCGGGTCGTCGGCGCCATCGACCCCGAGGAGTTCTACGACTTCCAGGTCAATCGGCCCATGGTCGGCACCGACGTGGGTGGCCACCGGCGGATCACCTGGCCCACCACGCAGATTGCTGTCGCCTCGCCGCCTGACCTCGACCGCGACGTCATCTTGGTGCGCGGCATCGAGCCGAACATGCGCTGGCGGCAGTTTTGCGCAGAGCTCTTGGCTGGGTGCGACGAGCTCGGAGGCCAGCTGGTGGTGACCCTGGGGGCGCTGCTTGCCGACACGCCGCACACCCGCCCGATTCCAGTGACCGGAACCGCCACCGAGCCCGAGCTGGTCGATCGGCTGAAGCTCGAGCAGTCCACCTACGAAGGCCCCACAGGCATCGTGGGCGTCTTCGCGGACGCGTGCATCAGGCTCGATATCCCCTCGGTGTCGTACTGGGCGGCGGTGCCGCACTACGTAGCCCAGCCGCCGTGTCCGAAGGCGACGTTGGCGCTGGTGAACCAGCTCGAGCAGCTGCTCGAGGTCGCGATCCCCCTCGACGACCTGGTTGAGGACGCCCGCGCCTGGGAGCGCGGGGTCGACGAGCTGGCCGAGGAGGACGAGGACATCGCCGACTACGTGCGGGCCCTCGAAGAGACACGCGACACCACTGACCTGCCCGAAGCCTCGGGCGAGGCGATCGCGCGGGAGTTCGAGCGCTACCTCAAGCGCCGCGGTGACGACCCCGGCCCCAGCTGACCCTGCGGTCTACAACGCGATGCCGAGGGCGGCGTCCACGACCGCCACGATGGCGAGCGCGGCGTCCGCGTCGACGGTGTCGGCCAGGCCGTCGGTACCCAGCGTGGCTGCAGCCCAGGTGTCGATCGCAGCGGCCGCGCGAGGCGCGTCAAGATCGTCTGCGAGAGCGGCCAGCACCTCGGCAACCACGGGCTCAGCTGCGGCACCCGCGCCGAGAGCGACAGCCCGACGCCACGTGGCCACGTCGTCGACCGCGTCGAAGAGTTCGGCGTCGGTCCACTCCCAGTCGCTGCGGAAGTGGTGGCGCAGCAGCGCGAGCCTGATCGCCATCGGGTCGATGTCGCTGTTGCGCAGCGCCGAGACGAACACGAGATTGCCCCGCGACTTCGACATCTTCTCGCCGTCGTAGCCCACCATGCCGGCGTGGCTGTACACCCGGGCGAATCGGCTTCCAGGTACGGCGACCTGTGCGTGCCCGGCACACATCTCGTGGTGCGGGAAGACCAGGTCGCTGCCGCCTCCCTGCACCTCGAACGAATCACCGAGGTGCTGTACAGCGATCGCGGCGCACTCGATGTGCCACCCGGGGCGGCCGGCGCCGAAGGGGCTTGGCCACGACGGTTCGCCCTCGCGCTCCCCACGCCAGACGACGCAGTCGAGCGGGTCGCGCTTGCCGGGCCGGTCGGGGTCGCCCCCACGCTCGCCGAACAGGGCAAGCATCGTCTCGCGGTCGAGGCCAGATTCAGCGCCGAACGCCGGGTCGGCGGTGACTGAGAAATAGAGGTCGTCCTCGACGCGGTAGATCGACCCGGCGGCCTCGAGCTTCTGGATCATCTCCACGACGAGCGGAATCGACTCGACCGCGCCCACGTAGTGCGCCGGCGGCAGCACGCGCAGGGCCTGCATGTCCTGGCGGAACAACTCGGTCTCTCGCTCAGCGAGCTCGATCCAGTCGATATGAACCTTGGTGGCGCGTTCGAGCAGCGGGTCGTCGACGTCGGTGACGTTCTGCACATACGTGACGTCATGGCCGGCGTTGCGCCAGGCGCGATTGAGCAGGTCGAAGCCCACGTAAGTGGCGGCGTGGCCCAGGTGGGTTGCGTCATAGGGCGTGATTCCGCAGACATACAACCGGGCGGCGCCGTCCGGGATGATGGTCACGGTCCCACCAGAGGCGGTGTCGTGAAGCGCCACCGGGGGTGCGGTCACGGGAAGACTCGGGACCTCCGGAGCTGACCAGGCGCGCATGCTGGTCACCCTAACGAGTGCCTGCGTCAGAACGGGGGCCAGGGGATGGGGGGCCACTCCCCCCGTGGCACCGGCATCACCGCGTGATCGAGCAGTCGTCGACACCGGCGCGCGAAGGCGTCGATCTCTCGTGCGGTCACGTGGACGCTCAGAGTGTCGGCCAGTCCGTTGCTCAGGGCGCCCAGCACGGTCTCGACACCAGCCAGGTGCTCGTCATCGAGTGGTTCGCCGTGCCAACCCCACAGCACCGTGCGCAGCTTGGACTCTTGGTGGAACGTGAGCCCGTGATCGACACCGTGCCGATGGCCGTCTGCCATCTCGAGCACGTGACCACCCTTGCGGTCGGCGTTGTTGGTGATCACGTCGAACACCGCCATCCGCCGCAGGGCAGCGTCGTCCTCGTGGGCCAGCACGACCTCTCGGTCGTGGTCGTCGACTCCCTCGAACACCTCGAGCCACCCAGCGGGCACCTCGTGTGGGCGCACCAGCGTGACCGCAGCCTGGTCGGGATCAGGCTCGCGCCACACCTGGAGCATGCCGAGCCCGTGGGGGCCTTCCCCCAGCCAGGTACGAGGAACGACGTCCCAACCGAGTGCCTCTGACACGACATACGCCGCGACCTCGCGACCGGCGAGGGTGCCATCAGGAAAGTCCCAGAGCGGGCGCTCACCGGCGATCGGCTTGTAGACGACCTTCTCGCCGTCCAGTTCACCCAGGAACGTGGCGTTGGAAGCGGGCATGATCCGCCCGTGCAGCTCGAGGGTCACCGACCGTCCTCGTCGGGTTACGGTTCGCGCCGGCGAAAGCCGTTGGCGCGTACGCAGAGGTGACCGTCGGGGTCGATCGGCTGACCACAGAAGGGGCAGCTGGGTCGACCAGCATCGAGCACCTGCTCAGAGCGCTTGACGAAAGCCCGGGCTGCAGCCGCGGTGATGCGCACCAGCAGCAGTTCATCAGGCTCGGGCTCCTCGAAGTCCTCGTTGACCTGTTCGGGGCTGACGACCGCTGCCTCGGTGTAGGGGAAGACCTCGATCACGATGCGCTCGTCGGTGGTGTCCCACGACAGAGTCATCGTGCCGGCTCGAAACTCCTCAGTAATGGGCTGCTCGAGCGGCGCGGTGTCATCGAGGCCGAGCGGCGCCACCGCCGGGATGACGGTCTCGCTCTCGGCGCTGGCCATCACCTCATCGAGGAGTTCATCCATCCGCTCCGCGAGGGCGGCTACCTGCTGCTTCTCCAGTGCGACGCTCGTGACCCGGGCACCCGTGCGAGCCTGCAGGAAGAACGTGCGCGCTCCGGGCTCGCCAACGGTGCCCGTGACGAAGCGCTCGGGGGGGTCGAAGGCGTGCACGATCGGCATGTCACTCAGCCTAGGTGGAGGCCCTAGACCCGCGAGGCCGGGCCAGCGCCGCCGCCGACCTCTGCGTCGTTGCTGGGCTTGCGGCGCCGGCCTTTGGCTGGCTGCGGTGGCGGCACGAGGTAGCTGAGGTCACCAGCGTGCGTGTTGCTGGCGACGACGTACGGCCGGCTGCCCGTATAGCGCACGACCGAGATCGAGGCGGGGTCGACGTGGAGGCGTTGGAAGAGGTCCAGGTGCATGCCCAAGGCATCGGCGAGGATCGACTTGATGATGTCGCCGTGGCTCACCGCCACCCAGATCGCCCCGGCGCCGTGCTCGGCCTCGATCGCGGCATCGCGGGATCGAATGGCTGCCACTGAGCGCGACTGCATGGTCGACATCGACTCACCGCCGGGAAAGGCTGCGGCCGAGGGCTGGACCTGGACGGTGCGCCAGAGCTTCTCCTGGGCGAGGTCCTTCAGTAGGCGCCCCTGCCACTCGCCGTAGTCGCATTCGCTCAGCCCCTTGTCGACCACGATCTTTGGTCGGTCAGCCTGCTGCGCGGCGATGGCCTTGGCCGTCTGCCGGCATCGTTCCATCGGGCTGCTGATCAAGGCAGCGAGCGGGACGGGCGCGATCCGCTCGCCAGCGGTCTTCACCTGAGCCTCGCCGTGCTCGTCGAGGCGGACACCGGGCGTGCGGCCAGCCAGAAGACCGGAAGCGTTGGCCGTAGTCCGACCGTGTCGCACAAGGATCACCGTTGCCATGATCGGGAGCCTAGAACCCCTACCGTGACCACATGATCGTCGACAGCGCGGTGTACCGCGGCGGGAAGCGCCTCGAGGTCGAGTGCAACGCCCATGATTACGCTGCCCTGCGCACCGCGGCTTCTGGCGACGGAGACTTCGTGTGGGTCGGGTTGTACCAGCCCAGCGAGATGGAGCTGACCGAGGTAGCTGAGGCTTTCGGGCTTCACCCACTCGCCGTCGAGGACGCGTTCAAGGCCCATCAACGACCCAAGCTCGAGCTGTACGCCGGCAGTCTCTTCCTGGTGCTGAAGACGCTTTGGTACGTCGACGCCGACGACCAGGTCGAGACCGGTGAGATCAACCTCTTCGTGGGAGACGACTTCGTGGTGACCGTGCGGCACGGTCATGGCTCGCAACTGCAGGCGGCGCGCCAGTTCCTCGAGGAATCCGAATCGGTGCTCACGCATGGGCCGTCGTCGGTGATCTACGCCGTGTGCGACACCGTGGTCGACGCCTACGTCACCGTCGTCGATGACCTGCAGGAGGACGTCGATGAGGTCGAGTCCTCGGTGTTCTCGGCGCAACGCACTCGCGACTCGGCGCGTATCTACACGCTGAAGCGCGAGATCGCCGAGGTGCGTCGCGCGGTGCTCCCGCTCCGCGAACCCATGCGACGCTTCGCTTCCGGAGAGGTCCCTGGTGTGGACGCCGAGACGGCACCGTTCTTTCGTGACGTGGTCGATCACCTGACGCAGGCCGCCGAGGTCGTCGACACCCTCGACGGTCTTCTCTCGACTGCGTTCGACGCACACGTAGCGGCGATCTCGGTGCAGCAGAACGACGACATGCGAAAGATCTCAGCCGGCGCAGCGCTGGTCGTGGTGCCCACCCTCATTGCTGGCATCTACGGAATGAACTTCGACCACATGCCCGAGCTGCACTGGTCGTTCGGCTACCCGTTCGCGCTGATCTTGATGGGCTCGGTCTCGGGCGGCCTGTGGTGGTTCTTCAAGCGCTCCGGTTGGTTGTAGCGCTCAACTGGCGTTGAGCACGCCGGTGCCGAGCAGGGTGAACGTGCCGAGGCCGAGCGCGACGCGGTACAGCACGAACGGCGTGTAGGAGCGGGTGGAGACGTAGCGCAGAAGCCAGGCGATCGCGGCGTAGCCGACCACGAACGAGATCGCGGTCGCGACCAGGGTGGGGCCCCAGCCGTAGGTGTTCTCGCCGTTGGGGATCTCCTTGAGCTCGAAGAGTCCAGCGCCGACTACGGCTGGGATCGCGAGCAGGAACGCGTAACGGGTGGCCGCCTCGCGTTCGTAGCCGAGCAGGCGCCCCATCGACAGCGTGGCCCCGGAGCGGGAGACGCCGGGAATCAGCGCCATCGCCTGAGCGACGCCCATCAAGATCGCGTCCCTCAAGGTGATCTGTTTGATCGCTTTGCTGGAGGCCCCCACCCGGTCGGCGATCCCGAGGATGACGCCGAACACAACAAGCGTGGTGGCGATGATCCACAGGTTGCGGAAGTCCTGCTCGATGACGTCCTTGAGGGCGATGCCCAGCAGCACGATCGGCAGCGACCCGATGATGATGAACCAGCCCATCCGGGCATCGAGGTGGCCGCGGAGTTCGGGCCGCACCAGCGACCTGAGCCACATCGACGCAATCCGCCAGATGTCCTTGCGGAAGTACAGCAACACGGCCACTTCGGTGCCGATCTGGATCACCGCGGTGAAGGCCGCGCCGGGGTCACCCCACCCGAACAGCTCGGGGTAGATGCGCAGGTGTGCGCTGCTCGAGATCGGCAGGAACTCGGTCAGCCCCTGGATCGTCCCGAGCACCACGGCTTGGAGCATCTCCCACACACACCAAGGCTAGTGGGCTGGCGGCGTGCCGCAGCACGCCGCCCATCGGTTGTTCGTCTAGGTTTTCGCCATGGAGCACAGGCGCCTGGGCCGCACGGGCCTCAAGGTCTCGCGGGTCGGTTTGGGCACGATGACCTGGGGCCGCGACACCGACGAGCACGAGGCTCGTGATCAGCTGATCGCGTTCGCTGAGGCCGGTGGCACCTTGGTCGACACGGCCGCGGGCTACACCGACGGCGACTCCGAGCGACTCGTCGGTTCGCTGATCGGCGACGTGGTGGCACGCGACGAGATCGTGCTGGCCACCAAGGCCGGGATCTCCCGACGTTCCGGCGAGCGCGTCGTCGACACCTCACGAGGCGGGCTTCTCAGCACGCTCGACGCGTCGCTGGCCCGACTCGGGGTCGATCACGTCGATGTCTGGCAGGTGCACGTGTGGAGCGACGAGGCGCCCATCGAGGAGACGCTGGGCGCCCTCGATCAGGCCGTCTCGACCGGCCGCGCCTCCTACGTCGGCATCTCCAACTACTCGGGCTGGCAGACCGCCCACGCGGCCACGTGGCAGCGCGCGAGAACAGGTCGTGCTCCGCTGGCTTCGACGCAGGTGGAGTACTCGCTGCTCAACAGACTCGTCGAGCGCGAGGTGCTCCCTGCGTGCGACGCGCTGGGCCTGGGAGTGCTCCCGTGGTCACCGCTGGGCCGAGGCGTGCTGACGGGCAAGTATCGCGGCGGCACGCCCTCCGACTCACGGGGAGCCTCGTCGACCTTCGCAGGCTTCGTCGGCGCCTACCTCGATGCCGAGAGCGCCCGCGTGGTCGAGGCAGTGGCGCGGGCGGCCGAGGGACTGGGCTGGACGCCGCTGGAGGTCGCCCTCGTGTGGGTGCGTGACCGACCAGGCGTCACCGCGCCGATCGTCGGAGCACGCACCGCGGCCCAGCTGCGTGGCGCCCTGGGGGTGGAGGAGAAGACGTTGCCACCCGAGCTGGTGAGCGCGTTGGACGACGTGTCCAAGGGCAACGCGTGAGCCGAGCCGAGCGGCGGGTGCCGCGCCCCGGGGTGGAGTGGGAGTTCTCCCGCGTCACGTTCTCGCGCGAGTATCCGCGCAACGTGGTCACCAAGCTGTTGGTCGAGCAGGCCGAGCTGGGTGGCTGGGAGCTCGACCGGGTGCGGATCGGCTCCGACGGCGTCCGCCGGGTGGTGCTCCGACGCAAGATCATCCGTGCCGTGCGCACGGCGTGAGTTAGACGCCCCTTCACGGCTTCGCGAGCTCAG
>JBAUWM010000491.1:0-3626 GCA_049583775.1 Nocardioides sp. | reverse complement strand
CCGCAACCGGGGTCACCACCGACGTCGCCATCGTGGTCTCCGAGGACCCTGCCACGCCCGACTACGTGTCTCGGGGCGGCCACAAGCTCGCCGGTGCCCTCGATGCCTTCGAACCGCTCGGACTCGCAGTCGCCGGTCGCCGCTGCTTGGACGCCGGCGCCTCGACCGGAGGCTTCACCGACGTGTTGCTACGACGAGGGGCTTGCGAGGTCGTCGCCGTCGACGTCGGCTACGGCCAGCTGGCATGGTCACTCCGGAGCGATGACCGCGTGCGGGTGATCGACCGCCAGAACGTCCGCGAGGTGAGTACCGAGGTGATCGACGGTCCGGTCGACCTCGTGGTGGGTGACTTGTCGTTCATCTCGCTCAAGCTCGTGCTCGCACCCCTGATCGCTTGCACGGCTGACGACGGCGACCTTGCCTTGATGGTGAAACCGCAGTTCGAAGTGGGTAAGGAACGCGTGGGCAAGGGAGGGGTGGTCCGCGACCTGACGCTCCGGGCCGAATCGGTCGAGGAGGTCGCCTCAGCGGCGAGCGCCCTGGGGTGGGGTGCGCGAGCCGTGACCCAGAGCCCGTTGCCAGGACCATCGGGCAACGTCGAGTTCTTCCTCTGGCTGCGCCGGGGCACACCGACCATCGGGCGAAACGAGATCGACCTGGCTGTGCACGGCGCGCCGGTGTCGTCGGCGCCGGATGAGAGGCTGGAGCCATGACGGTCAGGCGGGTGCTGCTGCTGGCTCACACCGGGCGCCCCGAGGCCCGCGAGGTCGCCACGGCGTTCGTCGCCGCGTTGACCGAGCACGGACTGGTGGTGCGTTTGCTGGCCAACGAGGCGAAAGAACTGGGCCTCTCGCCGGACGAGCCCGGCGCCATGATCGAGACCACCGAGTCCGAAACTGATGCCAGTCGTGATTGCGAGCTGACCCTGGTGATCGGAGGCGACGGCAGCATCTTGCGCGCCGCCGAGGTCACCTACGCGAGCGGCACTCCCGTGCTCGGGGTCAACCTGGGCCATGTCGGGTTCCTGGCTGAGGCCGAGCCGGAGCAGGTGGCCTCCACCATCGCTGCTGTTGTCCAGCGCAACTACACCGTCGAAGACCGCCTCACCCTCGACGTCCGGGTGATCCGGGACGGCCTGCTGGTGACCACCACGTTCGCGCTGAACGAGGCCAGCGTCGAGAAGGCGGCGCGCGAGCGCATGCTCGAGGTAGTAGTCGAGATCGACGGCCGACCGCTGTCCCGCTGGGGCTGCGACGGCGTGGTCTGTGCGACGCCGACGGGCTCGACGGCCTACAACTTCAGCGCCGGCGGCCCCATCGTGTGGCCGCAGGTGGAGGCGCTGTGCCTCGTGCCACTGAGCGCGCACGCCCTGTTCGCACGGCCGATGGTCGTGGCGCCTGACTCCATGATCGCGATCGAGGTCATCGCACGAACTGATGGCGCCGGCGTGCTCTGGTGCGACGGCCGACGCACCGTCGATCTGCCTCCAGGCGCGCGGATCGAGGTGCGGCGCGGTGAGCACCCGGTGCGACTTGCCCGACTGCATCAAGCCCCGTTCACCGACCGGCTCGTGGCCAAGTTCGACCTGCCGGTCGAGGGCTGGCGCGGTGAAGGTAAGCGCCGTCTGCAGCGAGGCACCGGAGCAGGGCCCGAATGATCGAGGAGATCAGGATCAGCTCGCTCGGCGTCATTGACGCCTCGGTGCTCGAGCTCGGCCCGGGACTGACCGTCATCACCGGCGAGACCGGTGCCGGCAAGACCATGGTGGTCACCGCCCTCGGACTGCTGCTCGGCGGCCGCGCCGACACCGGCGCTGTGCGCACCGGAGCGCGGCAGGCCAGGGTCGAAGGCGTCGTGCAGGTGGGCAACCTGACCTCCTTCGTCGAGGCCGTGGAGCACGCAGGCGGCGAGGTCGAGGATGGATTGGTCGTGCTGGCCCGGAACGTCTCGGCCGAGGGTCGCTCGCGCGCCTTCGTCGGTGGTGCCACGGTGCCCGTCGCCACCTTGACCGAGGTAGCCGAACCGTTGGTGGCGGTGCACGGCCAGTCAGATCAGCACCGTCTGCTACGCGCCTCGGCGCAGCGAGAGGCGGTCGACCGCTTCGGCGGAGCGTCACTTGCTGCCTTGCTGGAGACCTACACACGGGCCTACCGCGACCTGGAGTCGACACGGTCCGAGCTGGCCGAGGTCGCCGCCAGTGCCCGCGAGCGGGCCCGCGAGGCCGACCAGCTGCGCTTCGGTCTCGGTGAGATCGAGGCGCTGTCACCCGAGTCGGGCGAAGACCTCGCCCTGGCTGCCGACGAAAGTCGGTTGGGGTTCGCCGACACCCTGCGCACCGCGGCCGAGCAAGCGCGCGAGGCACTGTCGAGCGAGGACGGCGGCGCTGATGCGCTCTCGACCAGTTCGGCGGCGCGCGGCTTCCTCGATGCCGTCCGCGACCACGACGCCGAGGCAGGTGAACTGGCCGACCGACTGGCCGAGATCACCTACCTGGTGAGCGACGTGGCGGCCGACGTCGCGTCGTACGCCTCCCGGATCGACACCGACCCCGCCCGGCTAGCGACAGTGTCCGAGCGCCGCGCAGCACTGGCGGCCCTCACCCGCAAGTACGGCGACACGATCGACGAGGTACTCGCGTGGGCTGCGGAGTCCTCGACCCGCTTGCTCGATCTCGACTCCACCGACGAGCGCATCGAGGCGCTGGCCGCCGAGCGAGATCGGCTCGAGCTGGCCCTGAGCAAGGCCGCATCAGCGCTGAGCAACGCCCGCACCAAGGCGGCCACGCGGCTGCAGGCGTTGGTGACCGACGAGCTCACGCTGCTGGCGATGCCGCATGCACGGCTCGAGATTTCGGTGACGCCGATCGAGCCGACCCCCCACGGCTCCGACGACGTGCAGCTGTTGCTGGCAGCCAACACTGGGTCGGAGCCTCGCCCGTTGGCCAAGGGTGCCTCGGGTGGTGAGCTCTCACGGGTGATGTTGGCCCTCGAGGTGTCGCTGGCCGGCACCAGCCCGGTGCCGACCTTCGTATTCGACGAAGTCGATGCCGGTGTCGGCGGAGCCGCAGCGGTCGAGGTGGGGCGGCGGTTGGCGCAGTTGGCCAAGACGGCCCAGGTGCTCGTCGTGACGCACCTACCTCAGGTGGCTGCTTACGCTGATCGGCACGTGCTGGTCGAGAAAGCTAGCGACGGTTCGATAACAAGCTCTGGTCTCACGGTCCTCGACGAGGCGGCCCGAGAGAGGGAGCTGTCGCGGATGTTGGCCGGCCTGACCGACTCCGACACCGCCCTGGCGCACGCCCGCGAGCTGCTCGACGTGGCTCATTCGGCGCGTGCGCTCACCTGATCGAGCATCTTCAGACTAAGATGGAGTTCCGTGAAGCAACCGGGGTCTGAACAGTCCAAGCACGTGTTCGTCACCGGAGGTGTCGCCTCCTCGTTGGGGAAGGGCTTGACCGCTTCCAGCCTGGGTCGGTTACTCCGCAGTCGTGGTCTGCGGGTCACCATGCAGAAGTTGGACCCCTACCTCAACGTCGACCCCGGGACGATGAACCCGTTCCAGCACGGCGAGGTCTTCGTGACCAACGACGGCGCCGAGACCGACCTTGACATCGGTCACTACGAGCG
>JBAUWM010000490.1:0-2664 GCA_049583775.1 Nocardioides sp. | reverse complement strand
GCCGCTGGCCGCTCGGACTCGAGCCCGACTGAGGTCCGAGGGCAGACCCGTCCCGCGTCCGTCCCGTGCCAGCACACGAGAGCATCCGGACGGACTCACCCAGCGCGAGGTCGAGGTGCTGCGCCTGGTCCAGCGAGGCATGTCCAATCCCCAGATCGCCGACCAGCTGGTGTTGTCGCGGCGCACCGTCGAGCATCACGTCTCCTCGGTGCTGGCTAAACGCGGGGTCGCCACCCGCGCCGAGCTGGGTGAGGCGCCCACCCAAGATGGGTGAGGCTCACCGATTCGGGCAGCGACCCGGCGACCCTAGGTTTCGAGGTGTCCATCACCCCTCAATCTCAGGAGAATCCGATGCCCCGCTACCTCGTCGAACGCAACTTTCCAGACGGACTCGAGATCCCGCAGACCGCTGACGGCGCTGCCGCCTGCCTGAACGTCGTGGCCGGCAACGCCAATCACGGAGTGACGTGGGTCCACTCCTACGTCTCCACCGACCGCACCCAGACGTACTGCATCTACGACGGCCCGTCTCCCGAGGCGATCCGCGCTGCTGCCTCGGACAATTCTCTGCCGATCGAGGCGATCAGCGAGGTCTCCGTGCTCGACCCGTACTTCTACCGGGCCAGCTGACCTGGTCCTGGACGCCGAGTCGGCGCACGTTTGAGCCGACTCGGCGTCAGGTGAGCTTCTCGAGGATGAGCTCGCGCACTCGGCCCGCGTCGGCCTGGCCGCGCATCTGCTTCATCACGTCACCGATGAGCGCGCCGGCGGCAGCCACCTTGCCGTCGCGGATCTTGTCGGCCACGTCGGGGTTGGCGGCGATCGCGGCATCGACGGCCGCACCGAGTGCGCCGTCGTCAGACACGACAGCGAGGCCGCGCTTCTCCACGATCTCCTCCGGAGTGCCTTCACCGGCCACGAGCCCGTCGAACACCTGACGCGCCATCTTGTCGTTGATCGTCTTGGCATCGACCAGCGCCTGCACGGCGGCCACCTGGGCCGGTGAGACGCCGAGGTCGGCGATGTCGATGCCCGACTCGTTGGCGCGGCGGGCCATCTCCGAGAGCCACCACTTGCGAGCGGCCTGTGGCGGGGCACCAGCGGCGATGGTCTCTTCGACCAGGCCGAACGCACCCGCGCCGACGGTGTCGCGCATCTCGAGGTCGGAGAAGCCCCACTCGGCCTGAAGCCGGGCCCGCTTGACGGTCGGGTTCTCGGGCAGGGTGCCGCGCAGCTCGTCGACCCACTCGCGCGACGGCGCCACCGGCACCAGGTCGGGCTCGGGGAAGTATCGGTAGTCCTCTGCGTCCGACTTCTCGCGACCTGAGGTGGTGATGCCGGTGTCCTCGTGCCAGTGGCGCGTCTCCTGGAGGATCGAACCGCCGGCATCGAGGATGCCCGCGTGCCGCTGCATCTCGTAGCGCACGGCGCGCTCGACCGAGCGCAACGAGTTCACGTTCTTGGTCTCGCTTCGCGTGCCGAGTCCGCCCGCTCCCTTGGGGGCCAGCGAGAGGTTCACGTCGGCGCGGATCGACCCCTGGTCCATCCGGGCGTCGGAGACGCCGAGGGCCACGATCAGCTGACGAAGCTGAGCCACGTAGGCCTTCGCGACCTCGGGCGCCTTCTCCCCCATGCCCATGATCGGCTTGGTGACGATCTCGATCAGGGGGATGCCGGCTCGGTTGTAGTCGACCAGCGAGTGGTCGGCACCGTGGATGCGACCTGTGGCGCCGCCGACGTGCAGCGACTTCCCGGTGTCCTCCTCCATGTGGGCCCGTTCGATCTCGACTCGGAAGGTCTCGACCCCGCCGTCGCCGGTCGGGATGTCGACGTCCATGTAGCCCTCGAACGCGATCGGCTCGTCGTACTGCGAGGTCTGGAAGTTCTTCGGCATGTCCGGGTAGAAGTAGTTCTTCCGCGCAAAGCGGCACCACTCGGCGATCTCGCAGTTGAGCGCCAGGCCGATGCGAATCGCTGACTCGACGGCCTTGGCGTTCACCACCGGCATCGCGCCGGGCAGGCCGAGGCAGGTCGGGCAGACCTGCGTGTTCGGGTCGGCGCCGAACTCGGTGGCGCACCCGCAGAACATCTTCGAGGCGGTGTTCAGCTCGACGTGCACCTCGAGCCCCATCGCAGGGTCGTAGGACGCCAGGACGTCGTCGAAGCTCACCAGGGTGTCGCTCATGCGACGCCTCCCATCAGGTCCGGGGCCTGGGCCAGCAGGGGGCCGCCCCACTGGTCGACCAGGGCCGCCTCGAGGGCGGCGCCTACGCGATAGAGCCGGTCGTCGGCCAGGGCGGGAGCGAGGATCTGGAAGCCGACCGGCAGGCCGTCTTCCTCAGCCAGCCCGCTGGGCACCGACAGGCCGGGCACGCCGGCCAGGTTGGCGGGAATGGTCGCGAGGTCGTTGAGGTACATCGCCAGCGGGTCGTCGAGCTTCTCGCCGAGCTTGAACGCCGTGGTGGGCGCGGTCGGAGAGACGAGCACGTCGACCTGCTCGAAGGCTGCGGCGAAGTCACGCGCGATCAGGGTGCGCACCCGCTGAGCCGTGCCGTAGTAGGCGTCGTAGTAGCCGCTCGACAGGGCGTAGGTGCCCAGGATGATCCGGCGCTTGACCTCGTCGCCGAAGCCGGCGTCGCGGGTGGCACGCATGACGTCCTCGGC
>JBAUWM010000489.1:0-7625 GCA_049583775.1 Nocardioides sp. | reverse complement strand
CCCCTGTCGGCCGACGCCGTCGACCTGGCCCGCCGGGTGGCCGCGCCGCTCGGACTGCTTGTGCTGCCCGGCGAGCGAGCCCGGTTGCTACGCACGACGTTCTTGCCGCACCTGGCCAAGCACCCTGGCCCAGCGCTGCGGCTGCCAGACAGCCACCGCGAGTGGGCCGTACGGCAGGCCGAGCGCATCCGCGCCGTCATCCGCACCGAGGGCTACCCTGTGCTCGGCGGTCAGCACGATCTGGACCGGCTCGTGCCCCGGCACTCCGAACCCAGTGACGGTGCTGGTGCCGAGCCCACCGATGCCGGCGTGCTGGCCCTGGCCGAGCGACTCCTGCTCGAGGGCTCGACGACCCGGACGGAGGGGTGATGGCACGACGCGTCTACCTCCACGTGGGTACCCCCAAGACCGGCACGTCGTACTTCCAGGACGTGCTGTTCCGCAACCGGCGGGCCCTGGCGGCCGCCGACATCCTCTACCCGGCCGACCGGTTCGACGCGCACTTCCTGGCTGCGCTCGACTTGATGCGGCTGCCGTGGGGCGGGCTCGAGGCGGAGGCGATCGGCGCTTGGGATGCGCTGGCTGAGCGGGTGCGCAAGCACCGGCACACCGCGATCATCAGCCACGAGATCTTGGCGACGGCCTCGCGCTCGCAGGTAGGCCGCGCCCTCGATTCGCTCGGGCACGACGGCACCGAGGCCGGCACCGAGGTGCACGTGGTGGTCTCCGTGCGCGACCTGGTGCGGCAGATTCCGGCCGAGTGGCAGGAGAACGTCAAGCACCGCAGTCCGATCAGCTACGCCAAGTTCATCGAGCAGATCCAGGACCCGGCTCGCGACACCCGGATCGCCACCTGGTTCTGGGGGGTGCAGGAGATCCCGGCGATCCTCGACCGCTGGGCCCACGACCTTCCGCCCGAGCGGGTGCACCTGGTGACCGTGCCGCCGTCCGGTGGCGCGCCGGAGGTGCTCTGGAAGCGCTTCAGTCAGACCTTCGGTCTTGACGGGCTCGACCTCGACCTCGAGACCGAACGCGCCAACCCGTCGCTGGGTGCCCCCGAGACTGCCCTCATCCGGCGCATCAACCGGGCCGCCAACAAGCAGCTGCCACCCGCCGACTACCGCCCGCTCGTGCGCGAGCTGCTGGCGCACCAGACGCTCTCGCAACGGCGCAGCTCGCCGCGGCTGGGGCTGCCACCCGACATCCACCCCTGGGTCGCTGACCTCGAGCGCACCTGGACCGCCGAGATCACCGCGCGCGGCTACGACGTCGTCGGCGATGTCGCCGATCTCGTCGGCCAACGGCCCGCCGACGGCGGCGCTTGGAGCGACCCCGACCACCCGGTCGAGAAGCAAGTGGCCGCCGCAGCCGTCGATGCCGTCACCGCGCTGGCCGTCGAGGCTGCTCGGCTCTCACGCGAGGAGGTTCGGCTGCGCAGCGAGCTCGACGACGCCTACCGCGCCCTCGAGCGCAGCTATCTGCGGCCGACCTATCGGTGGCGCGCGAAGGTCGTGCGTCGACTGCAGGCGGCCCGCGTGGGTCGCGGCCTGCTCAAGGCCTACCGAGCGGCGCGGGGCAGGAACTCGCGGTCGGCGTAGTTGCCGATCTTCCACGTGGCGTAACCGTCGGCTCCGAGACCGACCAGGCCGCCCACCACCGGCACGCGGCGTCCGACGGTGCTGGCCATTCGGCGCCCGGCGACCCGCGTGACGAGGTGCGTGGCGACGGCCGAGGAGATCGCGGCGTCGATGGTCTGGTCGTGCACCGGCGCGGTGGCCAGCGCCATCGGTGGAGCCGGGATGGTGCGCTGCTTGACGAGGTCGGCCACGGTCTCCTCGCCGAGGATCGCCACCAAGATGGCGTTGTGGGTGCGCGGATCAGTCAGGTCGTAGCCCCGCAGGTGAGCCACGGCGGCGACCATCCGGCACTGCAGCACGGCGAGCCCCGTGAGGTTGGCGGGCAGGGTCACCGCCATCGTCACCAAGCCACCGATGTTGGTGAGGAAGCCCTGCGCCCCGGCGAACCGCGTGTGGTGATCGACCACGTCGTGCACCGACTTGCCCACCTGACCGTCGTTGGCGGCCAACGCCTTTTCGGCCACCTTCACGGCTGGCGTGAGCGGACCGACGCCATCGATGGCCCGGTGCAGCGCCTCTCGCACGAACGACGATGACAGGCCAGGAGCGAGCTCGGAAAGCTTCGGCGCCACCTTGGGCGCGACCTGGTTGGCCAGGCGCGGCCCGATCTGCCGAGCCAGCTGCCGGCCGATGCCCCCGGTGACTCCCATGGCTACAGGTTACGGTCGTCGTCATGCGCGAGGTCGAGTCCCCGTCGGACTTCGCTCACCCGGGCTGGCCGGTCACGCCTCCGCCCTCGCCGTGGAACTTCCTCGACCTGGCCGATCCCGAGTCGGGCGCTGACCCCGACGACGACCTGGTGGCGGTGGGCGCCGACCTCGAGCCGGGCACGATCTTGGCGGCGTATCGCCGGGGACTCTTCCCCATGCCGTTCGGTCGACCACGCGACCCGGTGGGCTGGTGGTCGCCAGTGCGTCGTGGCGTCCTGCCCCTTGATGCGCTGGTGGTGTCACGCTCGCTGCGTCGCTCGTGCCGCGACTACGAGATCCGGGTCGACACCGCGTTCGCCGAGGTGATCGAGGCGTGTGCCGATCCACGCCGTCCGCACGGCTGGATCGACCGGCGCATCCGGTCGGCCTACCTTGAGCTGCACGAGCTGGGCTGGGCCCACTCGGTGGAGGCGTGGCGCGACGGCCGCCTCGAGGGTGGCTTGTACGGACTGGCCATCGGCGGACTGTTCGCGGGCGAGTCGATGTTCCACCGAGCCCGCGACGCCTCCAAGGTCGCGCTCGTCGGTCTGGTCGACGCGCTCGGTGACGAGCACGCCGCGAGCCGCCTCGTCGACGTCCAGTGGCGCACCGACCACCTCGCCACGTTGGGCGTGCAGGAGCTCGAGCGGGAGTCGTACGTGGCCTTGCTGCCTGGCCTGATGACGGTGCCGTTGCCCCGCGCGTTCAGCTCGCCACCAGCCGTGTGAGTAGATGAACGCGCACATCGCCGAAGAGAGGAACCCCATGACTTCCCTGAACCGCAGCCTCGATCGCAGGCTGACTCGTCGGGTCGCCGCCACGGCAGCCCCGCTGCTGCTGGCCCTGTCATTGGCGGGGTCACTGGCGGGGTCGTTGACGGCGTGCGGGGGCGACGACGAGGGCGGCAACAGTGACAGTGACAGTGGCGGGCGCACCAGCAGCGTCGGCGATGCCCCGAACGATGCCCAGGTCGAGGAGTTCTGCGCGACGTTCCAAGAGTCCAACGACGTCACCGACGGCGCCGGCATCAAGGCGTTTGCCGACAAGCTTGCCGCGGTCGGAACTCCCGACGACCTCACCGACGAGCAGCGCGAGGGCTTCGAGGTGTTCGTCGGGGTGGCCCAGGGCGTCGATGAGGGCTCCACGCTCGATGAGCTGGAAGACCCCGACGTCAGCGACGAGGAAGAAGCGGCTGTGACCGCCTTCATCGGCTACGCAACCACCAACTGCGCCGACGAGCTGCTCGGTGAGGTGCCGACCGACCAGCCGTCGTGACTCGTCATGCGCGTGCTTGACTGGTGACTTCTCATGATGAACCGCGCCGCTGCCCTTGCCTGCCTTGTCGGAATGCTCGCTCTCGTCGGGTGCTCGAGCGAGGACCCCATCCTCGCGACGGGTGCCCCTGAAGACGCCAGCATTCAGGACTTCTGCGGTGCCTTCGACGAGGTAGCAGTCAGCGCCCCGGACGCCGTCGCCTTTCGCGAGCAGGCCCGGCTTCTTGCCAGCGCCGGGACCCCCACCGACATCCCGGTGAGCGGGCGGGTGGGCTACCTCGTCTACGTCGAGAACGTCTCGATCGTCGGCGACGACACCGCCGACGATCTGCGCGACGGCGATCTCGAGGCGGCCACGGGGTCGATGGACCTGCCCGAAGCCGACCGGGCCGCGTTCGTGGCCTTCGTCGACTACGCCACCGGCACCTGTTTCGGCTGACCCGGCCCGTGTAGGCGACGGGTCATCGTCAGACGACCTGGGGTGGCAGTCCGTTCTCGCTGACCATGGGGCGTCCGGCGGCTTCCCAGTCGAGCATGCCGCCGTCGAGGTTCACGACGTCCATGCCCTGCTGCGCCAGATAGCCGGTGGCTTGGGCCGAACGTCCACCGACCTTGCACACCACGAGCGTCTTGCCGACAGGCAGCTCAGCGAACCGCTCGGGGAGGTCCATGAGAGGCACGTGCACGGCACCCTCGATGTGTCCGTGATCCCACTCGACCTGCTCGCGCACGTCGAGCACCACGAGGCCCTCGGGGAGCGGGTCGGGCACGCCGGTGATGGCCACAGTGGGAATGTTCACGAGGCAATCCTCTCTTACGCCTCTCGTACGCCTCTCGCACGACCGGCCTGGGCTCAGTCGTGGGCGAAGCGAACTGAGGGCAGCACGCGCGTGAGCCAGGCGGGCGCCCACCAGGCAGCCGCACCGGTCAGGCGCAGCAGCACCGGCAGCAACACCAGACGCACCAGGAAGGCGTCAAGCAGCACCGCGATGCCCAAGATGATGCCCATCTCCTTGGGCGGCAACGGTCCGGACAGCGCAAAGGTGAAGAACACCGCCACCATGACGGCACCGGCGGCGAAGATCACCCGACCCGAGTGGGCCACAGCCTCCACCATCGCGTTGCGGGCACTGCCGGTTCGCTCCCAGTGTTCCTTGGCCGAAGCCAAGAGGAAGACGGTGTAGTCCATGGCGATCGCGAAGATCATCGCGAAGAAGAACACGGGCGCCCAGGCGTCGAGGAAGCCCTGCGACTCGAAGCCGAGCAGGCTAGAACCGTAGCCCTCCTGGAAGATGAGGCGGGCGACTCCGAACGCGGCAGCGGTCGAGAGCAGGCTGGCCAGCGTGCCGAGCAGCGCAATCAGCGGTGCCTGCAGAGCAAAGAGCAACAGCAGGAATCCGAGCACGAGCACGATGCCGATCACCCAGGGAGTCGAGCGGTCGAGCTGCTCCTTGAGGTCGAGGTTCTCCACGGCGGCACCGCCGATCAGCGCCGAGTCGGGCAGTTGCGCGCGCAACCGGTCGACGGTGGCGCCGAGAGCAGGATCGGAGGGGTCGACGGTCGGGACGGCTGAGAACAACACTCGCTCGGTGCCGTCGGTGGCTGGCACCGCAGGCATGACCCCGGCCAGGCCAGAGTCGTCGGCGAGCACCAGCGCCGTGGCATCGGCGTCAGCCGGTGTCGTGACGACCTGCAGCATGCCGGGGGCGCCCTCGCCGAAGGCCGCCTGCACCTGGTCGTAGCCGACGCGGGCCGAGGCGTCCGCGGGGAGCACCTTGATCGAGGGCATCGCGGTCTGCAGTCCGACGATCGGCGCCGCAAGAACGACGAGCACGACCAGCGCAGCCGCGCCGTAGGCCACCGGCCGCCGCCACAGCCGCTCGCCCCAGGCAGCGAAGGCCCGCGAGCGATGCTCGGTCTGGCGCGCCCACGGAAGCGAGAAGCGGTTGATGCGGTCGTCCAGGCGCACCAGCACGAGGGGCAGCAGGGTGAGCGTGGCCGCTAGTACGAACAGGACCGCCAGCATGATCCCGCCAGCCATCGACCGGAACGAGGGTGACGGCACGATCATCACCGCGGAGAGCGAGACCAGCACGGTGAGCCCCGAGAGCAAGATCGCCTTGCCGGCAGTGTCCATGGTCTCGGCGATCGCAGTGCTGGTGGTCGAGCCGGCTCGGGCTCTCGCCGCTCGATAACGGACAACGAGGAACAGCGCGTAGTCGATGCCCAGCGCGAGGGCGAACATCATCGCGAAGTTCATCGCCCAGATCGACACGGGCACGAGAGAGTTGATCAACACCAACGACCCAGCGGAGGCGATGAGCCCGGCCAGGGTCAGGAGCAGGGGGAGTCCGGCGGCCACGAGGGCGCCGAAGGCGAGCACGAGAATCGCCAAGGTCACCGGCCAGGACAACAGCTCGGACTTCAGCATCGCCTCGAGGTTCGCCTCGTTGAAGTCGCTCCAGAGCAGTGACGACCCGGTGGGGTTCACGTCCACGCCGGCGCGGGCCAGGTCGGCTAGCGGGCCCTTGAGGTCGTCGGCGGCCCGGACCATCTCGTTGGTGTCGGCGTTCGCTCCCGCGAGGAGGATCGCAGTCGCGCCGTCCTCGCTCAGCGTCATGCCGGGCACCGGCTGGAGAACCGAGGTGATGCGCGAGTCGGCGTCGAGCAAGCGGGTGGCCTGCGCCAGCACCTCCGCGCCAGCGCCCTCGGTGACCGGACCGACCTCGGAGCGCACCACTACCTGGATCGCGTGACTGGCCTGCCCGTCGAAGTGCTCCTCGACGGCGTCACGCACCAGCACCGACTCCGACCCGTCGGCCTGCCAGCCTGCGCCGGAAAGCTCGGCTTCTACCCGGGGCGCGAAGGCACCCAGGCCGATCACGACCAGCAGCCACACGAGCGCGGTGACGCGGCCATGGGAAGTGACGGCCAGCCCGAGTCGGGCAAGCGGGCCCCCCGTCGAGGGGGCGGACGACGTGACCTGGCGGTCGGTCTGGGTGCTCACAGGGTCCTCACGATCTGCAGGTACGTATCCCCCTGGGGGGTTCTTACGTCGAACGTAACATATCCCCCAGGGGGGATGTACGCTCGAGGCACACCCGATGTTCGAGGAGGATGCGATGACGAGCTACACCCTGAGCCGCACGATCGAGAAGCCCTACGCAGAAACGGTGGAGGCGGTGCGCGAAGCCCTGGAGGTGCAGGGCTTCGGAGTGCTCACCGAGATCGACCTCGCCGCCAAGCTGCAGGAGAAGATCGGGGCCACCGTCGCGCCGCAGGTGATCCTCGGCGCCTGCCGCCCCGAGCTCGCCTACGAAGCGATTCAGGTCGACCCCTCCATCGCCGCGGTGCTGCCGTGCAACGTGGTGGTCCGTTCCCTCGACGAGCACACCACCGTCGTCGAGGCCTTTGACCCGGACGCGATGATGGGGCTGGCCGGTGGCGAGGCGCTCGAAAGCGTCGCGGCTGACGCGCGCACCCGCCTCACCGCCATGCTCGACGCCCTCGGCTGACGCCCACCACTCCGCAAGAACGCCTCGCAGGAAAGCAAGGACCCATGGACCTCGAACCCACCGAGATCAAGGCGATCATCACCCGGATGAAGCGCGCCCACGGACACCTCGGCAGCGTCATCCGGATGATGGAAGAGGGGTCAGACTGCGAAGCCGTGCTCACCCAGCTCGCCGCCGTCAACAAGGCCCTCGCGCGCAGCGGCTTCGCCATCGTGGCCACCGGGCTGCAGCAGTGCCTGACCGAGAGTGATGAAGGTCTGGACGGTGTGGATGTGAAGAAGATGGAGAAGTTGTTTCTCGCGTTGGCTTGAGGCTCTGGTGGCCCGGGCGGTCTGTCGGCTCACTGGGTCTCGACGGCGCCGTTCGTGCCCTCGTTCCTCGGGCGCGAGGCTTGCTCGACCTCCTCGCTGCCTGAAATGCCTCGCGTTCCGCGAGTCATTTCAGCAGCTTGGACATTCTTCTGTCGGCTAGGGGTTTGCCTCCTGTTTGGCAGGTCGGGCAGTACTGGAG
>JBAUWM010000488.1:0-5776 GCA_049583775.1 Nocardioides sp. | reverse complement strand
GCGCACCACCAGGGCGCCGACGCCGTAGGGGCCACCGACCTTGTGCCCGGTCACCGTCATGGCGTCGACCCCGGATGCGGCGAAGTCGAGCGGCACCGCTCCGAGCGCCTGCACGGCGTCGGTGTGCACGGGAATGCCGTGCTCGGCGGCAATGGCGACGACGTCCTCGATCGGCTGCAGCGTGCCGACCTCGTTGTTGCCCCACATGATCGAGATCAGCGACACCGGTCGTTCGGCAGCAAGCCGGGCGAGCTGGTCGAGGTCGATGCGGCCGTGGTGATCGACGTCGAGCAGCGCGACCTCGGCGTGTCCGGTCTCGTGCAGCCAGTGCAGCGGGTCGAGTACTGCATGGTGCTCGATCGCGCTCGAGATCAGCCTCGGAGTCGGACCCAGCACGGCTGACCGAGCCCAGTGGATGCCCTTGAGAGCCAGGTTGTCGCCTTCGGTGCCGCCAGCGGTGAATACGACCTCGCCGGGACGACAGTTGAGGGCCTGCGCAATGGTCTCGCGCGACTCCTCGACGACCCGTCGCGCCTGACGCCCTGAAGCGTGCAGCGAACTCGGGTTGCCGACCGCCCCGAGGTGGGCAGTCATCGCCTCGATAGCCGCGGGGACCATGGGGGTCGTTGCGGCGTGGTCGAGGTAGGTCACCCGATCATTCATGTCCGCTCCAGAGTACGGCGCCCCTGCGCGAAGAGCCGCCTCAGGAGGTGGCGATGGCGCCTCAGCGCACCTTCAGTGAGCCCAGCTTGCTGGGCGCACCCTTGGCCAGGGTGCACGTGAGTGCAGCTCGGACGTCGCCGAAGCTGCGCGTCCGCGCGGTCACCTTGGCCACGAACGAGGCCGGAATCCGCACGGCGTAGGTGCCGGGCGTTGCGATGCTGAACGCCCCCGCCCTGCCCTTGCCCCTCAGCGTCATGCCCCCCGAGGCGGGCACCGGCGTGGTCGGGAGGACGGTGGTCAACCCGACCTTTTTCGCGCCCACCCGGTAGCGAGCGTCCTTGACCGATCCGGAGATGGACTCAACGCCGTACTGGCGCAGGTAGTCGACGAGCTCGGGTGGAACCGTGATGGAGGCCTGTAGCGCGCGCGCCTTGACGCGGCTGCCCGCCTTGACTGATCCGGGCAGCGAGGTGGCGATGCTCACCTGGCTCGACCCTGAGCCGGCCGGCGACTCGCACGTGTAGGTGCTGGTCAGGGTGACGGCGCCCTTGGCGGCGACCGCGGGCGCGGGCGGCACGAGCGCGACGGCGACGAGTCCGCTCGCTAGACCAGCCGACAGCCGAGCAATCAGGCGGGCCGAAGGGCTTGAGGGCGCGCTGCGCAACACGGAGGACATCACCACTCGAGCCTAGGCCTCACGAGCAAGGCAGGCCTCCGCCGGAGATGTCCGCCCTTGACAGAAACCCTGACGGGCCCCGTCAAGAGACACCGTCAGAGCAGCACCAGGTCGTCACGATGCACGACCTCTCGCTCGTAAGCGGCACCCAGCTCGCGCTTGAGGTCGTGCGACGAACGGCCCAACAGGCCCGGCAACTCGTCGGCGTCGAAGTTCACCAGACCGCGGGCCACCGCGACCCCGTCAGGCCCAGCCAGGTCGACCGGGTCACCCCCGACGAAGCGTCCGACGACGCCGGTGATGCCCGCCGCGAGCAGCGAGGCTCCCCGTTCCACCACGGCCGTCACGGCGCCAGCGTCCAGGAGCAGGGTGCCCGCTGGCTCGGTGGCGTGCGCCAGCCAGAGCAACCGTGCGGGCCGGCGGCGACCGGTGGCCCGGAACAGGGTGCCGACTGGAGCTCCCTCGAGCGCGGCTCCGGCCTGGGCTGCAGACGTGAGAACGACTGGGATGCCCGCGCCGGTGGCGATCTGCGCGGCCTGCACCTTGGTCTGCATGCCGCCGGTTCCGAGACCCGCCGCACCGGTGCGACCGATGCTCAACCCGGCGAGGTCGTCGACGCTGGCGACGAGCGGCACCAGGCTGGTGCCTGGATCGGACGGGCTGCCGTCGTAGAGGCCATCGACGTCCGAGAGCAGCACGAGCAGGTCGGCGTGCACGAGATGGGTCACCAGGGCCGCGAGCCGGTCGTTGTCGCCGAATCGGATCTCGCTGGTGGCCACCGTGTCGTTCTCGTTGACGATCGGCAGCACTCCCAGCTCGAGCAGCTTGGCCAGCGTCTGGTGGGCGTTGCGGTAGTGGGCACGCCGGGTGACGTCGTCGAGAGTCAGCAGTACTTGGCCGGCCACCAGACCGAACCGCGCCAGCTCTTCGGTGTATCGGTGCACGAGCAGTCCCTGCCCCACCGACGCGGCCGCTTGTTGATCGGCGAGGGCTGCCGGGCGCTTGGTCATGCCGAGTGGAGCGATACCTGCCGCGATCGCGCCGGAGGAGACCAGCACGATCTCCGTGCCGCGCGCGCGGGCAGCAGCGAGCACGTCGACCAGAGCGCTGAGGCGGGACGGATCGATGCCGCCGGCGGCCGTGGTCAGGCTGGACGAACCAACCTTGACGACGACGCGCCGGGCCTTGGTGACCTCAGGCCTTGTCACCGGGGCCACCGGGGTCGTCCTCGTGCCAGTCGGGGTCGTCGCGCGACCCGATCTCATACGACGACGGGCCGTAGGTCTCGGGCTTGTCGAGACGGCGCGCCACGTCGGCGCGCGTCTCGGTCTCGGTCCGGTCGGGCATGGCTTCTTGGATCGCGGTGCGGCGGTCGGCGGCCGGGCGACGTTCCATCAAGCGGGTGTCTTCGCCACGGCGCGCCAGGTTCTCTGCGCCGGCGTCGAGCCCGGGCTTGAAGTCGAAGACGACGGCGTTGTCTGGGTGCCCGATGAGCACAGCATCGCCCTCGTGGGCTCCGAGCTGGAGCAGCTTGGCCTCGACGCCGAGCCGGTTGAGCCGATCAGCCAGGAACCCGACTGCCTCGTCGTTGCTGAAGTCGGTCTGTCGCACCCAGCGCTCGGGCTTGGTGCCGCGCACCCGCCACCCCTCGGGCGACTCGCTGATCGCGAAGTCTGCCCCGCCATCGACGCTGGGGGGCCGGATGACGATCCGTTGCGCAGCCACGACCTCACGCTCGGCGCGGGCAGCGAGCACGATCTCGGCCATCGCGAACATCAGCTCGCGGGTGCCTTCGCCGGACGCCGCTGACACCGGGAAGACCCGTAAGCCGCGGGCGCGCAGGTCGTCGAGAACCATGTTGCCGATCTCGCGCCCATCGGGCACGTCGACCTTGTTGAGCGCCACCAGGCGGGGACGCTCCTCGAGTCCGCCGTAACGGCTGAGCTCGTTTTCGATGATGTCCAGATCGTCGATCGGGTTGCGGCCCGGCTCGAGGGTCGCGGTATCGAGCACGTGCACCAGCGCGGCACAGCGTTCGATGTGGCGAAGGAAGTCGTGGCCCAGCCCCCGACCGTCGCTGGCGCCCTCGATCAGGCCCGGCACATCGGCGACGGTGAAGGTGGTCTCGCCAGCGGTCACCACACCCAGGTTCGGGACCAGAGTCGTGAAGGGGTAGTCGGCGATCTTGGGCCGAGCCCGCGAGATCGAGGCGATCAGGCTGGACTTGCCGGCGCTCGGGAAACCCACCAGGCCGATGTCGGCCACGATCTTGAGCTCGAGCTGAACTTCAAGCTCGTCACCCGGCTCGCCCAGCAACGCGAAGCCGGGCGCCTTGCGCTTCGAGCTGGCCAGCGCGGCGTTGCCGAGGCCACCGCGACCGCCCTGGGCCACGACCATCTCGGTGCCGGTACCCACGAGGTCGGCGACGACCTCGCCATCGATCCGGACGACGGTGCCGTCGGGGACCTTCAGCACCAGGTCGGAGCCGTGCCCGCCGTTCTTGTGCGAGCCCAGACCCTGGCCGCCGTTCTCGGCCTTGCGCTTGGGGCTGTGGTGGTAGTCGACGAGCGTGGTGACGTCAGGGTCGACCCGCAGGATGATCGAGCCGCCCGGTCCGCCGTTGCCGCCGTCGGGGCCGCCGAGGGGCTTGAACTTCTCGCGGTGCACCGAGGCCACACCGTTGCCGCCGCGCCCGGCGCTGACGTGCAGCGTCACGCGGTCGACGAAGGTGGGGACGGCCATGGTGCTACTCCTGTTCTGAAATCACGAAGGGCGCCCCATGCCGGGACGCCCTGTCGTGGGTGAAGATTTCGAGACGCTGCCGGTCAACCCCTCGCACGCTCGGGTTTGACCGACGCTCCTCAATCTCCCGCCGTGCCTCGACTTCGCAGGCTCAGTCGAGCGGCGTGATGTTGACGACCTTGCGGCCGCGCTTGCGGCCGAACTCCACCGAGCCCGCGATCAGCGCGAACAGGGTGTCGTCACCGCCGCGGCCGACGCCGCTGCCCGGGTGGAAGTGGGTGCCACGCTGGCGGACGATGATCTCGCCGGCGTTGACGGCCTGGCCGCCGAAGCGCTTGACGCCGAGGCGCTGGGAGTTTGAGTCGCGGCCGTTCTTGGTGGACGCCGCGCCCTTCTTGTGTGCCATCTGAGATGTCCTTCGTGACGGAGTTCAGTCGGTGAGCTCGAGAGCCCTCGAGAACTCAGAGCTTGATGTCGGTGACCTTGACCTGGGTGTACTTCTGGCGGTGACCCTGGCGCTTCTTGTAGCCGGTCTTGTTCTTGTACTTGAAGATCCGGATCTTCGGACCCTTGGTCTCGGCCAGCACCTCTGCCGTCACCGACACCGACCCGAGGCCGGTTGCGTCGGAAGTGACACTCTCACCGTCGACCACGAGCAACGGGGTCAGATTGACGGTCGCACCGGCCGCATCGAAGATGCGGTCGATCTCGAGGACGTCGCCGACGGCGACCTTGTGCTGGCGGCCGCCACTACGCACGATCGCGTACACGTCTGACCTACTCTCTTTGTTCAACAAAACTTGGTCCACGGTGGATACAGCTGTGCCTGACGACACGACGTGGGCACGCGTGAGCGCACACCGAGGGTCTAGATTACGCGGGGCCCTCAGCCCGGTCAAACCAGCTCCGGTGCCAGGCACCCGGCCCTCACCCGATAATAGGCAGGTGCTCCCCCGGATCTCCGCCACGGCCTATCTGACGCCGCTCCGCGAGGGTGGGTCGCTCCCCGGTCTGGTCGAGGCCGACGACGAGGGCACGTACGTGGTGAAGTTCACCGGGGCCGGCCAGGGCCCCAAGGCGCTGATCGCCGAGATCGTCGTCGGCGAACTCGGCCGGGCGTTGGGCGTACGCGTCCCCGAGCTGGCGCTGATCGACGTCGACGCCGAGATCGGCCGCCGCGAGCCGGACGAGGAGGTGCAGGAACTCCTGGTCGCGAGCGCCGGACTCAACCTGGCCATGGACTTCCTGCCGGGATCGGTCGGCTACGACCGCTCGTTCGAACTGCTTCGCGACGCCGCCGCCGGCGTGGTCTGGCTCGACGCGTACGCGGCCAACGTCGACCGCAGCGCGCGCAACACCAACCTGCTGATCTGGCACCGGGCGCTCTACGCCATCGATCACGGCGCCTGCCTGCGCTTCCACCACTCCTGGGGCGACCCGAGCCGCTTCGCCACCTCGGCGTACGACTACTCCGACCACGTCCTGGCCCCGCTGGCCAGGCCCAGCCTGGTGCATGACCTGGTCGCTCCGCTGGTCACCGAGGAGTTGCTGACCTCGATCCTCGACCTGGTCCCCGACGCCTGGCTGATGCCCGATCCGACCCGGCCCGATCCGCGCGCCCCCGGCGACCCGGCCGCCACCCGCTCGGCCTACCTGGACCACCTGCTGACCCGGCTCGCCGCCGCCGATCGCTGG
>JBAUWM010000487.1:0-11026 GCA_049583775.1 Nocardioides sp. | reverse complement strand
CTCTGCTCCGGCGGCAGCCAGGTAGGCCGTGACGTGCCCCGGCCCGCAGCCGACCTCAACGACCGGTCCGGGCCCGGCCGCCACCCGGTCGAGCAGCCATCGTTCGAAAGGCAGGTCGGGCAGCTCGCCGGTCAACGCCTCGGCGTACGACGCTGCCACGACGCCGTAGGCAGCCCGCACCTTGGCGTCGCGCGCCTCTGCCCCGCCCGCGATCACCGCCTCGCGATCGACGCCGGTCTCCACCGTGGGCGCCGACTCCGTCGCCGACTCGACCGGGCCGAGCAGGTGGATCCACCGGTTGTCCTGCTCGCGGGTGCGGCGTGGGAGCTCGCTCACCAGCGGCGGGTCGAGCGCAGCCATTGCGGCGAGGCAGCGTTCGACGCCCTGACGATCGGCGAACGGGTGGAGGCGTTCAGTGCGGGTCTTCAGCGCTCCGGGCGGCTGTGCGCCGCGGAGCAGGAGGACGGTGAGGAGTGCGCGTTCGTCGTCTTGCAGCCCGAGGGTGGCTACCAACGACTGCACGTACTTCAGCGTGCGCTTGCCGCGGTCCTCCCAGGTGACGCCGGCCAGGCCCTTCTCCTTCAAGGCCCGCAGGGTCTCGTGCACGAGGCGCTCGTCGTAGTCCGTCACCGGCTCGCGACTGCTCGTCTGGTTGCAGGCGGTGCGCACGGCGTTCACCGACATCGGGTAGGACGCCGGGACGGTCACCTCCTTCTCGAGGAGGGAGCCGAGCACGCGCTGCTCTTCTGCCGTGAGCACGGGGAGGTCGGTCATTCGCCCGAGCCTAGGCGGGCGTCACCCGGGCCCTCGGCCGAGCGTCCACCAGCTGTCGAGTCGGTCGACAGTCCGCCGATCACCCTCGACCGCGCGGGCGAGGCGGAAGAGAAATGCCGAGATTCCTGCAGCTCCTTGCATCCAGCCCACTCCCGGCGGCTGAAGTGGCGTGGGGGATGTGCTGTCGAGGAACTGCCAATACGCCGTGTCGCCGTCCACCGTGGCCCGCTCGACCAGGGCGTCTCCCAGCCGCTGTGCGAAGTGCAGGCTGGCAGGCTCATCGACGTCAAGAACAATGTCTCCCACACCGGCGGTCCCGCAGCAACGGCCGTCGTTGTCCCAGAAGCCCGGCCGCAGTCGGTCAGGCACGCCCGAGGCGCGCACACTGTTGAGGCACCGCTCCCGCCAGAATTGGGGCGACACCGACGCCACCTCCGTGACCCCGGTCTGCTCCAGGGCTGCGAAGAGCAGCGAGGTGCCCGAAGAACCGTGGCACCACCCATAGCTGAGCGGCTCCTCATCGGGCACAGGTGGCACGTAGCGCGGGACCTCGAAACCAGCAGCGCCACCTTCGTTCAACTCCACGAGGTGCTCAGCTCCGGCTACCGCAGCTCGGGATAGGTCTGCGCGATTTAGGGCGGATGCCGCCAGGGCCAGCGCTGCCGCGATCCCGGCTGTCCCATGAGACCAGTTGGGCATATCGGTAGGTGGCGTGGCGCGAAACCGTGGCGACACCATCTGCCAACGCAGCCGACCCCGCGGCAGGGTCTCGGCCTCCCGCACGACCACGTCTGCTGCCAGGTTGGCCAACTCCTGGGCGCCGGGAACCAGACGCCGAAGGGCCCACACGGCTCCGAGCAGAACCCCCGCCGAGCCGAGCGTGGCGTCGTTGAGACGAGCACCTTCAAGGAATTTTGGCGGACCCACGATGGAGGTGGACCACCCGTCAGCGGTCGCCAGAGACAGCAACCGGGACACGACGTCCTCGATGCCCTCGGCGTCCAGCGCCCCCAGGACTGCGAGGTGACCTACGAGCCCATCGAAGTACCCCGCCTCGGTCGTAACACGAACGTCCGAGGTGACACGCGCCAGCACGTGGCTCACCAGCTCGTCTTCGGCGGGCGTCAGTGGGCGAGTAAGACGGATCTCGGCGGCGAGGAGCCCCAGTCCGCCAACTCCACTGTGCAGCCCGTCGCGCCACGCCGGGACTGCCTCATCGTGTGGAACCGTCTCAGGGATCCAGATCCCCTGGCTGTCGTGACGAATCTGGCGGCGCACCCACGCCCAGGCTTGCTCGGCCACCTCGCGATATCGCTCGCTCGCCATACTCACCTCATGAGTCTCCTCGACACCTGGGTCTGCAGCGAGCACAGCGCCGACGGCGTCACGCACCCGACGTACCGCAAGGGCAGCGGTCCCGGGGTGATCATCATCCACGAGATCCCAGGCATGACTCCCGCCGTGATCGCATTCGGCGAGGAGGTCGTGGCAGCAGGGTTCACGGTGGTGATGCCGTCGCTGTTCGGCAAGCCCGAGGCCCCGATGAACGCCGTGACGATCGCCAAGTCGTTGCGTCAGGTGTGCGTGAGTCGCGAGTTCACCAAGCTGGCGCTGCGTCAGACCACCCCGATCGCGGGATGGCTGCGCAGTCTGGCTCGCGAGCTGCACGCAGAGCTCGGCGGGCCTGGCGTCGGCGCCCTCGGCATGTGCTTCACCGGGGGCTTTGCCCTCGCGATGATGGTCGACGACTCGGTCGCGGCTCCGGTGGTCTGCCAGCCATCGGTGCCGTTCGTCGTGGGGAAGGCTCGGGCTCGAGACCTCAACCTCTCACCGGCCGATCTCGAGACGGTCAAACGCCGCGCGGCCGGCGGCTGCCAGGTGCTCGGGCTCGAGTACCCCTCTGACCCGATGACGGGTCAGCGCTTCGGAACGCTCGAGCGCGAGCTCGGCGAGGCGTTCATCCGGGTCGACTACCCCGGCAAGGGGCATTCGACGGTCACCGAGCACCGCACCCAGGAGGGCGTCGACCGGGTTCTCGCGTTCTTCGCGGAGAAGTTGCGAGGGTGACCACCTTGGGCACGCCCGCCCGTGATGCCGAGCGTTCGACCGGCCTGCTCCTGGTGTTCGTGCTCGTCTCGTTCAGCGCCAACTCGCTGATCACCCGACACGTCTCGGCTGACGACCTACTCGACGCCGGACTCCTCACCATCGTCCGGTTCGCCGCGGGCGCCGTAGCTCTGGTCGCCATTGCGGTGCTCGCGGGCGAGCGGATCGTGGTGGGGAGGCGCAACCTCATACCGGCGCTCTGGCTCGGCATCTACGCAGTCGCGATCTCCTACGGCTACCAATACATCGGCGCGGCAGCAGGCACTTTCGTGTTCTACGCCACGGTGCTGCTCACCCTGGTCATCACCGATCTGGTGCGCCGAGAGACCGTGGGACGACGACGTCTGCTTGGCGCGGCAACCGCGTTGCTCGGCATCGCCGTTCTCGCTGTGGGCTCGGTGGAGGACGTGACCGTTCGGGGCGTCGTGCTTCTTGCCATGACTGGCGCCGCCTGGGGCCTCTACACCCGCGCTGGGCGCACACAGGACGACCCGCGCATCGCGACGACCGGTCATTTCGTCGTTCTCTCGGCTGCGCTAGTCGTCATCGGTCTCGCCCTCGCCGTACCCGCGTCCGATGTGCGGATCACCACTACCGGGCTGGTGTGGGGCATCGCCATGGGTGCCGGAACCACCGCGCTGGCCTACGTGGCGTGGTACGCCTGCCAGCGCAACCTGACCGCAACGTCGGCGGGCACCGTGCAGCTGGCCATCCCCGTGCTGACCGCGATCGGAGCAGTGCTGCTTCTCGGCGAGAGCTTCGGGCCCGAGCTCGGCGTGGCCGCCGCGCTGGTCGGCGTGGGGCTCTGGGCCGCTCGACCCTGAGATCGACGGCGTTGACCTGCGCCGAGCTGGGGTCAGGCAGACAGGATGATTCCGCTGGTGGGCACGCCGGTGCCGGCCGTGACGAGCACGTGCGACGACGCCGCGGCCTCGACCGGGTTCACCGAGGTGCCGCGGATCTGGCGGACTCCTTCAGCAATGCCGTTCATCCCGTGGATGTAGGCCTCACCGAGCTGGCCACCGTGCGTGTTGAGCGGCAGCCGCCCGCCGATCTCGATGGCACCGTCAGCGATGAAACCAGGAGCCTCGCCGCGGCCACAGAAACCCAGCTCTTCGAGCTGCATCAGCACGTAGGGCGTGAAGTGGTCGTACAGGATCGCCATCGGCATGTCGGCCGGTGACAACCCGGACTGGCGCCAGAGCTCGCGCCCGACCACGCCCATCTCCGGGATGCCGATGTCGTCGCGGTAGTACGACGTCATGACGAACTGGTCGGCGCCACTCCCCTGGGCAGCCGCGGCGATGATGGCCGGCTTCTGCTTGAGATCCTTGGCGCGCTCGGCCGACACGATCACGATGGCGACCGCGCCATCACTCTCTTGGCAGCAGTCGAGCAGGTGCAGCGGATCGGCGATCATCCGCGAGGCCTGGTGGTCCTCGATCGTGATCGGCTTCTCGTAGAAGAAAGCGTTGGGGTTGGTGGCCGCGTGGCGTCGGTCAGCGACGGCGACGGCACCGAAGTCGGCTGACGTGGCGCCGTACTCGTGCATGTAGCGGCGTGCCTGCATGGCCACCGTGGCAGCCGGAGTTCCCAGACCCATCGGGTAGGACCACGCGTTGTCGAGGCCGTTGGTGTTCACCTGAGTGGCCGCAGCGACCGAGAACTGGCCGAACCGACTCTCGGAGCGCTCGTTAAAGCCGCGGTAGGCCACGACGACGTCCGCAACGCCGGTGGCGACCGCCATGGCGGCCTGCTGGATCGTGGCGCAGGCCGCGCCACCGCCGTAGTTGATCCGGCTGAAGAAGCGCAGCTCTTTGAGACCGAGCTCGCGGGCGACCGCAATCTCCGAGGAGGTGTCCATCGTGAACGTGGTGAGCCCGTCGATGTCACCGACCGACAGGCCGGCGTCCTCGATCGCGTGGCGCACGGCTTCGATCGAGAGCTGCAGCTCGGACCGCCCTGACTCCTTGGAGAACTCGGTGGCACCGATGCCGGCAATGGCGGCCCGGCCGCTGAGGGAGCCGCTGAGGGTGCCCATCAGACGGCGACCTTGACCGTGCCGGTGACGTGGCTGCCGAGCGAGACTGCCCCGGTGACAGCGATCGTGGCGACGCCGTCCTCGATCGCGGTGACCTCGCCGGAGAACGTGAGCGTGTCGTAGGGGTAGGCCGGGGCCCCCAGACGGATCGCGATGCCCTTGACGTCGGTGTCGGGGCCAGCCCAGTCGGTGACGAACCGCTCGACGAACCCGGTCGAGGTCAAGATGTTCATGAAGATGTCCTTTGACCCGTGCGACTGGGCCAGGTCGCGATCGTGGTGCACGTCCTGGAAGTCGCGGGTGGCGATGGCGGTGCTCACGATCAAGGTCGGCGTGAGAGGCACGCTCCACTCGGGGATCGTGGCTCCGACGGTCAGCGTGGTCATCGGGCGCTCCTCCAGGTGGGCAGGGTCAGGTCGTCGTCGATCCGCTGCAGGTCGACCATCACGGGCATGCCGATCTCGACCGCGTCGTCGGCGACACCGACCAGCTCGCCGAGCATCCGCACGCCTTCGTCTAGCTCGACCAGCGCGATCACGAAGGGCAATTCCTTGCCAGGAACCGGTGGGTGCCGGTGCACGACGTAGGAGAAGACCGTGCCGCGCCCCGATGCCACCACGTAGCCGCGGTCGAACGCCCCACACTCGGGGCACGACGGCCCAGGGGGGTGGCGCAGAGCGTCACAGGCGTTGCACTTCTGGAGGCGAAGCTCGCCGACGGCGGTGCCGTCCCAGAAGAACTGCGAGTCGCGGTTGATCATCGGGCGGGTCAGGCTCATGCGTCGCCCTCCGAGCTGGCCTTCTTCGGCACGAACTTGAGAACCCGGAAGAGCATGGTGGCGATGACCTCGTCGCCTACGTACCAGGTGTTTCGCGAGCTCACGAAGTAGCCGACGCCCATGCCGGTGGCCTTGGGGCCCACGACCGAGTCGAGAGCCGTGGTGACGCGCAACTGCTCGCCCACCTGCAGGGTGCGCACGTACTCCTGCTCACAGTTGGTGCCCAGCACTGCGGTGAACCCGCTGTCGGTGAGCACCTTCATCATCCCGTGCAGCGGATCGTCCTCAGGCGGCTTGCCGCCGAGCCCGTACATCGTCCACACCTGCGCCATCGAGGGCGGCGCCTCACCGGTCTGCCAGCGCGGGTTGGTGTTGCCCAACGCCTCGACCCAGTTGTTGATCGTGGGCTGGTTGACGGGGTCGCGCGCCTCGCGTTCGGCCGCCTCCCCCAGAGCCTTGATCCGCTCGGCCTCGGCCAGCACGCGTTCGTGCACCTCGAGGTCGACACCGAAGAGGTCGCTCATCGCGGAACCCGCGGGAGGCTGAGACCGAACATGGCGATCAGCTCGCGCTGCACTTCCTGCACGCCACCGCCAAAGGTGAGAACCAGGTTGCGCTTGATCTGGTCGTCGAAGTACCGCATGAGGCTCTTGGTCTCGGGGTCGGCCGGGTCGCCGTACCGGTGCACGATGGCGATGAGGTCGGCCGCGAGGTGCTGCACCTGGTCGGCGGCGAAGACCTTGGACGACGACGCGTCACCCACCGAGATCTCCCCAGTCGCCGCCGCGCGAGCGACCTCCCAGTTCAGCAGCTCGTTGACGCGGAACACGGCGGTGACCCGACCCATGACGTCCTGCACGTCGGTGCGGTCGAGCACGCCAGCCGACGCCGCCCAGGCGGCCACACGGTCACGCAGACCCTCGATCCGTCCGGCCGGGCCGAGCATGACGCGCTCGTGGTTGAGCTGGGTGGTGATCAACTTCCAGCCCTGGTTCTCCTCGCCCACCATCATGTCGACCGGCACCCGGACGTCGTTGTAGTACGTGGCGTTCACGTGGTGCGAGCCGTCGGCGGTGATGATCGGAGTGAATGAGTATCCCGGGTCGGTGGTGTCGACGATCAGGATCGAGATGCCCTTGTGCTTAGGGGCATCGGGGTCGGTCCGCACGGCCAGCCACACGTAGTCGGCCTGGTGCCCGCCCGTGGTCCACATCTTCTGGCCGTTGACGATGAAGTGGTCACCGTCGCGACGCGCGCTGGTGCGCAGCGAGGCGAGGTCGGTGCCGGCGTCCGGCTCGGAGTAGCCGATGGCGAAGTGCACGTCGCCCTCGAGGATCCGCTTGAGGAAGAGGTCCTTCTGCTTCTCGGTGCCGTAGCGGATCAGGGTGGGGCCGACCGTCTGCAGCGTGACCGCCGGCAGGTGCACGTCGGCGTGCTGAGCCTCGTTGGCGAAGATCGTCTGCTCGACCTCGCCGAGCCCGTGCCCGCCATACTCCTTGGGCCAGCCCACGCCCATCCAGCCGTCGGCGCCCATCTGCCGCACGATCCGTTGGTAGGTGGGGCCGTGCCTGTCCTTGCCCATATCAACGTGCTGGTCGTGATCGGCCAAGCCGTGGAAGTAGGCGCGAATCTCGGCCTTCAGGGCCCGCTGGGCCTCGGTGAGCTCGAGATTCTTGGCCTCGGGCTTCTCGATCGCGACGTCGGCGGCCAGTGACCCCAAGGTGTGCGCGATGTCCTTGGTCCACGAGAAGTAGTGGTGCATCGGGTAGGTCTCGTCAACGCCCATGCCGCCGTGCAGGTGGTGGCAGATGTGCATTGCCTTGGGCGCCTCCGTGGTCACCCAGTAGGCGGCCACCGCCAAGTCGTCGGCAGCCTCGAGTCCGAGGTCGACGCGCCAGGCGGCATTGGCCGCAGCCAGCTCGATGGTGCGCGAGGCGATGTAGATGTCGGCAGCCTGCATGGCCACGGCCTGGAACTGCGCGAGAGAACGACCGAACTGCTCGCGGCCCTTGATGTAGGCCGCTGTGAGATCGCTCGCCCCGGCAACCAGGCCGGCCGCGGTGAGCGTGAGGCCGGCCACGGCGTGGTCGACGAGCACGCGCGCGGCGCCGTCGCCGAGCAGCTCGGGAGGGGCGCCGTCAAGCACCACGGTGTGCTGCGTGATCCGAGCCGACGAGCCCGACTCGAGCAGCGTGACACCCGGGCCATGGGGATCGACGAGCACGACGACGTCCTGGTCGCCGTCGCGAGCCGTGACGAGCAGCCGGGTGGCTTCGCCAGCGAACGACACCCCGATCTTGCGGCCCGACACGGTGCCGTCGGAGAACGTGGCGGCGGGGCGGTCGGTCAGCCGGCCGCTGACTTCGCGGATGGCCGGAGTGAGCACGACGTCGCCAGTAGCCACGCCGGGCAGCAGAGCAGCCTGCTGTTCGTCGGAGCCGCAGGCGGCCAGGGTGAGCACGCCGCAGCACAGCGTCTCCCACACCGGCAGGTGCCGCACTCGGGCGCCGGTCTCGCGCAGCAGCACGCCGACCTCGGTCAGGCCGAGGCCTTCGCCGCCGTAGGCTTCGGGCACCGGAAGACCGAGCAGACCGGCGCCTGCGAGCGCCTTCCAGTCGGCATCGCGGTCGAGTGCCTCGGTGATCACGGAGCGGACAGCGTCGACCGACTCCTGGTCAGGGGGAGTGAAACCATCGATACTCACACTCGAAACTGTAACGTGTTCTAGTAATGCCGACCACCGTTCCCGGACGTTAAGGCCACCATGAATCGACGGCGCCGATGAACCCGCTGGGCCTGCTCCGCAATCAGGTCTACATGCCGTTCGCCGAGATCCCACCAGGGCAGATGGTCGAACTGCCCGGCCGCGGGTCGACGTACGTCACCGATACGCCGGGTCCGAGTCCGAAGTCTCCGACCATCGTGCTGCTGCACGCACTCGGCTGCACCGGGCTGCTCACCTGGTTCCCAGCCATCGAGCCGCTCTCGCGCCGCTTCCGCGTGGTGACCCTCGACCAGCGCTGGCACGGCCAAGGCATCAAGAGCGAGGAGTTCTCGCTCTACGACTGTGCCGACGACGTGGCGGCACTGATCGACGTGCTCGAGCTGAAGGACGTCGTGGTGGCCGGCTACTCGATGGGCGGCGTGGTCGCCCAACGCATGTGGCGACAGCACGCCGACAAGATCCAGGGCCTGGTGCTCTGTTCGACCACCGACAAGTTCCAGCTCAATCTCGCCGAGCGCCTCTTCTTCACCGGCATGGGCGCCGGCATGTTGAGCGCGCGGAGCATCTCCAGCACGGCCACGGTCGCTCGGGCTACCCGCGCCGCCGCGGAGAGCATGGATCTCGAGCCCAGCGACATCCAAGAGTGGGCGCTGCGAGAGTTCCGCTCCACTAGTCCCTGGGCGATCGGCCAGGCGCTCGCCGCGCTGGGCCGACACCACTCGCGGCCGTGGCTCAGCAAGATCGACGTACCGACGGCAGTCGTGGTGACGATGAAGGACCACGTCATCCCACCCGAGCGTCAACTGGGCCTGGCTCGGGCGATCCCCGGCGCCACCACCCACCCGGTCGATGCCGGACACGCTGCGTGCGCCCTGCAGGCCGAGCACTTCGTGCCGTCACTGCTCGAGGCCACCGCCACCGTCGACGCGCGACGTCGCGACTTCGCCCGCTGACCTACCTCACTTCTTGGCGCGGGCCTTCGTGATCGGCGTGGCCCCACCCTGAGAAGCGGCGACGGCCTCGCGCATGCGCTCGAGCTGGCTCGGGAAGTGGCGCACCAGCGCTTCGGCGTCAGGCATCGACTCGCGGCAGGCGATGATGCCGACGTTCATCTGGCCGTTGTTGCTCATCACGGTCACGTTCAGCCCGGCGCCGTGAAAGACCGGACCGAGAGGGAACAGCGCCTCGACGCGGGCTCCGAGGAAGTACAGCGGCACCGGCGGTCCGGGAACGTTGGAGATGACCAGGTTGTGCACCACCGGGTGCTTCTCGGCCAACCGGAAGCCGGCGTAGGCGCGGACGGCGAGACCAAAGGTGCGCGGTGCCGCAAACTCGGCCCAGTCCTGCAGCGAGTCGGCGCTGATGGCGTTGTGGTGGTCGCGCGCGTTCTTGTTGCGCTCAGCCATCTCAGCCAGACGCTCCAACGGGTCGGCGGTGTCGGTGCCCAGCTTGGCAAACAGCGACGACACTTTGTTGGCGCCGCTGGAACGCTTCGATTCACCACGAACACTCACCGGGACCGAGGCAAGCAGCGACGTCTCGGGCAGCTCGCCACGCTCTTCGAGGTAGGCCCGCAGCGCTCCGCCACTGATGGCCAGCACGACGTCGTTCACAGTGGTGCGCGTCGCGCTCTTCAGCTCCCGAATCTCAGCGAGGCTCAGGTTCGCCAGCGCAATCGTGCGATGTGAGGTGATGGTGCCGTTGAACGAGGTGCGGGGGGCCGTGAGCGGCGCGGCCATCGCGGTCCCAGCCCGGGCGCGACCGATGGTCCGGGTGACCGTCTCTGCCGTCGGAGCCACCATCTTGGCGGCGTGCACCGGAAGTGCCAGGCGCGAGATCACGGCGCGGCCCAAGAGCTCGCGCGACCTCACGTCGCGGCCATGCCGTGGCGTATCGGAGGGCACGATCGGCTCCGCCTCGGGATCCAGCGAGCACAGGTGGCTGATCAGGTTGCTGCCAGAAACGCCGTCGACGGTCGCGTGGTGCATCTTGGAGAAGCACACGATCTTGCCGTCGTCGTAGCCCTCGATGATCCACATCTCCCAGAGCGGGCGAGAGCGGTCGAGCGGGAGTCCGGCGAGGTGCGAGGTCAGCTTGACCAGCTCTTCGTAGCCACCGGGCGCCGGGAGCGCCAATCGGTGCACGTGCCGCTCGATGTCGAACTGTCGGTCGCGCACCCAGATCGGGTGATCGAGACCCATCGGCACCCGGCGCAGCTTCTTGGTGAAGGTCGGGACGTCGTTCACCCGCCGCCCCAGCTCGGCCTGGAACTCCTCGAACGCGTAGCCCCCCGGCATGGTGGCGGGGTCGAGCACGATGACCGCGCACACGTGCATCAACTGCGCAGGGGTCTCGAGGTAAAGGAAGCTAGCGTCGAGCCCGGAGAGACGGTCCATGGGGTGATCCTAGGGTCGGACTAGAACGTGTTCTAGTTTTTATACGGGGGTATTCCCACCCGTTGCGCGTGATGCTCATCTCATCCTTGCGTGTCCTAAGGTCTTCCGCATGGGATTCCTCCGTCGCCAGGTCGTCACCGCGGCTCTCACCGCCAACGCTCTGCGCCCCGTGCCTGGTCTCCGCGCCGGTATCCCGTCGTTCTTCG
>JBAUWM010000486.1:0-6259 GCA_049583775.1 Nocardioides sp. | reverse complement strand
ACCTCGAGGAGTTCGGCCTTCTCCAGCTGGGCGGGCGTGGCTGTCTCGGCGAGCGCAGTGACGCGCGCGCCGAGGTGGGTGAGGTTGTCGGCGGCGGCGAACCCGGAGACGCCGAAGCCGGCGACCGCGGCTCGGACGCCGTCCCAGGAGTCGGTGCGACCGAGGTTCGTGGGGTCGACCACTACAGCCTCGCGACCCACTCGGCGTAGAAGACACCGAGGCCGGAGGCGACGAAGAGCCCGGTGATGATCCAGAACCGGATCACCACGGTCACCTGCTCCCACCCGAGCATCTCGAAGTGGTGATGCAGCGGAGCGATGCGGAAGACGCGGTGCCCGGCCTTGACGCGGAAGACCCGTCGGAACAGGCCACTGGATCGGCTGGCCTTGAAGGTGCCGACCTGGATCATCACCGAGAGCGTGATGACGACAAACAGTCCGCCGAGCACGAGCAGCAGAAGTTCAGTGCGGGTGAGAATGGCGAACCCGGCGAGCGCCCCTCCGAGGGCGAGCGAGCCGGTGTCGCCCATGAAGATCGCCGCTGGAGATGCGTTCCACCACAGGAAGCCGAAGCAGGCGCCGGTGATCGCCGCCGCGATGATCGCGAGGTCCAGCGGGTCGCGCACGTTGTAGCACTGTGCGCTTGGGTCGTCCTGGCAGAACTGGTTGTTCTGCCAGATGTTCACCAGCGTGTAGGCCGCGAACACCATCGTGCAGGAGCCCGCAGCGAGTCCGTCGAGACCGTCGGTGAGGTTGACCGCATTGCTGGTGCCGGTCGTGATCACCCAGATGAGCAGGATCGCCACGATGGTGGGCAGCACCAGCCAGTCGATCTCGCGCAGGAATGAGACCTTCTCGCTGGCCGGGGTACGGCCGTTCTCGTCCTCAAGCCAGGGCGAGAGCGCGAGCGCGCCGAAGGAGACGCCGATGAGCGTCTGGCCGATCATCTTGGCCTTGCTGCGCAGGCCCAGACTGCGTTGCTTCGAGATCTTGATGAAGTCGTCGAGGAAGCCGACCAAACCCATGCCGATAAACAGGTAGAGCAGCAGCCAGGCCGACGCCGAGGGCGCGGTCCAGGTGATCAGCTTGGCGACGAAGTAACCCACCACGCTGGCGCTGATGATGACGACGCCGCCCATGGTCGGCGTGCCCCGCTTGGTGTGGTGCGACGTCGGACCGTCGTCCCGAATCTCTTGCCCGTAGCCCCACCTCGTGAAGTAGGCGATGGCCACGCGAGTGCCCAGCAGTGAGATCAGCAGGGAGAGACCGCCACCCAGGAGGATCGCCTTCATCGTCGGGTCGCTCCTCCGTTCGGGGTGTGGGGCTTGGTCTCAGGTTTGGTGCCAGGTTGGGTGCCAGTCGCAGTGAGCAGTTGCTCGGCCACCCACTCGAGGGCAGCTGCCCTCGAGGCCTTGACCAGCACCACATCGTCGGCCTCGGCATTCTTCCTCACCCACGCGAGGGCCGCGTCACGCCCCGCCGCTCGGACAACCTCGACGTTCGAATCGGCGGCTCCCTGGGCGATCCCCTGAGCGATCCCCTGGGCTGCTTCGCCCACCACCACGACGACGTCGATGCCCGCCTCGGCAGCCCGGACGCCGACCTCGCGGTGACCGACGAGATGCTCGTCGCCGAGCTCCTTCATCTCGCCCAGGACGGCGATCGTGCGGCCGCTGCGCGCGCGCCCCAGGCTGGCCAGCGCCTCGATCGCGGCAGCCATCGAGGCCGGGTTGGCGTTGTAGGAGTCGTTGAGCACTCGCAGACCGTCGGCGCGGTCGTGCAGCTCCATCCGCCAGGGCGAGGCGTCTTGTGCCGTCGAGAGAGCAGCCGCCAGGTCGGGCAGGGCCAGACCGCGAGCGATGCCCACGGCTGCGGCCGCAGCGGCGTTGGCAACCACGTGGGCCCCGGTCTGCAGCAGGCGAACCTCGCACCACTGCCCGTCGTAGCCCAGATCAAAGGAGGCGCGGCCTCGATCGTCGAGCTGGACATTGCGCCACGTGACCTCGCCGGACAGGCCGAAGGTGAGCACCCAAGCGGCGGTACGTGACGCCATGGCAGCCACGCGCGGGTCATCGGCGTTGAGTACCGCGACGCCCTGCGCAGACAGGGATTCGACGATCTCGCCCTTGGCCGCAGCGATGGCCTCGACACCGCCGAACTCGCCGACGTGCGCGGTGCCGACGTTGAGCACCACCGCTGTCTCGGGAGGCGCGATCTCGCACAAGTAGGCGATGTGGCCGATGCCGCGCGCCCCCATCTCGACGACCAGATGCTCGGTGGTGGCGTCGGCTCTCAATACCGTGAGTGGCACCCCGAGCTCGTTGTTGTTGTTGGCAGTGGTGGCCACGGTGGGGCCGGCCGAGCCGAGCACGTGGGCGAGGAGGTCCTTGGTGCCGGTCTTGCCCTGCGAACCGGTGAGCGCCACCACCTGCGCCGGCAGCTCATCGACCACGTGACGAGCCAGTCGACCCAGCGCCACCACGGGATCGGTCACGACGACGGTGGGCGCGCTGGTCGGGCGACTGCCCAACACTGCATGCGCGCCATGGGCGAACGCGTGGCCATCGGCTCGCTCGCCCACGATCGCGACGTAGAGCCCCCGCTCGACCGGCGATCGATTGTCGGCGTACGCCGCCCCATCGACGACGAGCCCGGCGTCTCCGTGAACTTCGCCTCCGACGATCTGAGCCACTTCGTCGAGGCGGAGCGGGATCACCGGTCGCTCGCCAGGGTGGAGAGGATTGCGCGGGCCACGTCGCGATCGTCGAAGAGATGAACCACACCGTCGATCTCCTGGCCTGACTCGTGACCCTTGCCGGCGATGAGCACGACGTCGCCAGGCGCTGCCATCGACAGGGCCTGTTCAATGGCGGCTCCGCGGTCGCCCGTCTCATGCACCTCGGTCTGACCGACGTCGGATGCGCCGGCGAGCACGGCGGCGCGAATCGCAGTCGGCTCCTCGGTGCGAGGATTGTCGTCGGTGACGATCAGGACGTCGGCCAATCGAGCGGCGATCTCACCCATGATCGGCCGCTTGCCCGGGTCGCGGTCGCCACCAGCACCAAGGACCACGATCACGCGGCCATTGGCCGCATCCGCCAAGGGGCGGAGCGCTGAGATCGCGGCGTCGACAGCGTCGGGCTTGTGTGCGTAGTCGACGACCACCACGAAGTCCTGCCCAGCGACCACCGGTTCCATCCGGCCAGGCACCACGGCATTCTCGAGTGACTCGGCCACGTGGCCAGCGGCGTAGCCAGCCTCGGCGCACGCGGCGATCGCCGCCAACGCGTTCTCGACGTTGAACGCACCCGGAAGTGGCACATGGGCTCGCACGAGCTGCGTGCTGGTGGGGCCGTAACCGGGGCCGCTCACGGCGAACCGCGAACCGCCGTCCTCGGCCGTGACCGAGTGCGCGGTCCAGTCGGCGTCAGCACCGCGCGTGGAGAAGGTGCGCACCGGGATGGTGGTCTCCCGCGCCAGGCGACGTCCGTGCTCGTCGTCGATGTTCACCAGGGCGAGTCGTGCCCGCTCTGGGGTGAAGAGCGAGGCCTTGGCTCGGTAGTAGTCCTCGACGTCGGTGTGGAAGTCGAGGTGGTCACGGCCCAGGTTGAGAAAGACCGCGACGTCGAAGACCACGCCGTCGACGCGCCCCATCACCAGTGCATGACTGGAAACCTCCATCACGCACGCCTCCACCGCGTGCTCGCGCATCACCGCAAACAGACCGTGCAGGTCGGGCGCCTCGGGAGTGGTGAGCGAGGTGGTGACGTCAGTTCCAGCCACCCGCGTGCCTACGGTGCCGATCACCGCTGCTCGCACGCCAGTGCCTTGCAGGCCAGCCTCGGCCAACCGTGTCGTCGTGGTCTTGCCCTGGGTGCCGGTGACTCCGATCATCCGCATCGCGCGGGCGGGTTCGTCGTAGATCAACGCGGCCAGTTCGCCGAGCACCGAGCGCGGTTCGTCGACCACCACCACCGGAACGTCAGCGGGAGCGCGCAGCGCACCGGCCGGATCGGTCAGCACCGCGACCGCGCCCGACGCGATGGCTGATGCGGCGAAGTCGATGCCGTGCACGCGGGCGCCCGGAAGCGACGCGTAGAGGTCCCCCGCGCGCACTCGTTGGGAGCTCAACGTGAGCCCAGCGATGTGCGTCTGTTCGTCGCCCACCACCTGGGCCGAGCGCCCCGAGTGAGTCAGCCAGGCGACGATCTCGGCGAGGCTGGTTGAAGGCGCGTGGGCAGGGCGAGTCGACACGTGCCCGACGCCTTGCTCCATGGGCCCACCTTTCACCACTCGACGGGAAGCTGCGAAGGGCGGGTGCCCGTCGGCGGGACGCCGTAGCGGCGCAACGTGTAGCCCATCAGCTTCGAGAAGGCGGGGCCGGCAACCGAGCCACCACCGCCACCGTTGCGCGGGTTCTGCACCACGACGTAGATGGTGAAGCGAGGGTCGTCGGCTGGCGCGAAGCCTGCGAACGACACCGTGAAGGTGCCGTCGTAACATCCGCACTCGGCACCGACCCGCTGGGCAGTACCGGTCTTGCCGGCCACCCGGTAGCCCGGCACCGCGGCCCGCGGAGCGACACCGGCTTCCGGGTCGATCACGCGCTCCATCATCTGCATCGTCTGTTGTGCGGCGTCGTTGCTCACGACCTGACGGGTGCTGGCGACCGCGGAGCCCACCTCGTCGCCGTCGTCGGTGACGGCCGAACCTTGAACCAGGCTGGGGTCGACGCGCACGCCACCGTTGGCGATGGTGTTGACCGCGGCCGCCATCTGCAACGCGTTGACCGACAGCGACTGGCCGAAAGCGATGCGGTCGGCGCTCTGGCTGGTCCAGAGGTCGCCCCCAGGAAGCAGTCCCCGTGTCTCTCCCCCGAGCCCGACGTCAGTGCGCTGGCCCAGGCCGAAGCTCGTGAGGTAGCGCCGCAACTCACGGCCCTCGAACTCGTCGGCCGCCATCACCGTGCCGATGTTCGACGACTTCGCGATGATGCCCGCCAGCGTGAGCCGGATCGTGCCGTGCTCGAAGTAGTCGCCGATCGTGCGGTCCTGGCGGTAGAGGGCTCCGGGCACCTCGAAGCGCGTGCGGTTGGTGACCTTGCCGGCGTCGATTAGACCGGCCACCGTGAGCACCTTCTCGACCGACCCCGGCTCGTAGACGTCGCTGAGCGCGCGAGAGGTGTAGTTCGCCTCCGGCGACTTCTGGGGCGACGACGCGTCGTAGGTCGGGTCGTCGGCGAGGGCGAGCACCTCGCCGGTGCGCGAGTCCAGCACCACGGCGAACCCGGAGTCGGCGCGGGCACCCAGCACCGTCTGGCGAAGCACCCGCTGGGCATACCACTGCAGGTCGCGATCGATGGTGGTCGTCAGGTCTCGGCCATCTTGAGCCGGCACGATCGTGGTGTCACCGAGCGGAATCCGGTTGCCGGCACCGGCCTGGTAGCGCGCCTCGCCGTCTCGTCCGGCGAGGTACTTGTTGAACGCGGCCTCGAGTCCGGCGAGCGGCCGAGCCGCGCCGTCCTTGCGAGGGGTGCCGAGGAAGCCGACGAGATTGGCCGCCACGTCGCGCCCGGGATAGAAGCGAACCGGATCATCGTGGGTGTCGAGCCCCACGAACCCGGCCTCAGCAGCCTCAGCGATGACCTGGCGGGCGCGGGTCGCCGGCACCTGCCGGGCGATGTACTGGAACTGACTGTCGCGGGCGCGAAGCCGTTCGAGGATCTGGAAGTAGTCGACGTCGAGGCGCTTGGCCAGCAAGGTGGCCAGCTCGGGCGCGTTCGCCGCGGTCAAAGTCGGGTCGGCCACGATCATCAGTCCGTCGACGGAGTCGGCCAACGGCTCGCCGTTGCGGTCGAGGATCCGCCCGCGTTCGGCCGGGAGCACGACGTTGACCGAGCCCTCCGCCGCTGCCATCGCCGCGTACTGGCCCGGGTCGATGCCCTGCAGCTGCACGAGCCGGCCAGCGAAGATCGACAGCACGATGGCGATGAACACGAAGCCCACGCGCAATCGGACTGTGGACGAACCGCGCAGGCCACCCCGCCGTCGGGTCGAGGCACGGGCCACGGGAGGTCTCCTGGGGATCGGACGGGTGCTGGTGCGGGTGGGGCTGAAGGAGCGGGAGTGATCGGGTGCGATTCACTATCGGCCGAAGCGCAGCGGTTCACCCGACGGCGCGCCGGTGGGGCCAGTGCCGTCTTGGACCACGCTCACCGGAGGCGCCACCGACACCGCGGCCGGGGGTCGGGGTCGCGGTGC
>JBAUWM010000485.1:0-4423 GCA_049583775.1 Nocardioides sp. | reverse complement strand
GCTCAGCCGAGGTGAGATCGGCCAGGTGCCGCGGGGGCTTCTTGCGTCCACGCGGCTCCTCGAACACCAGGGGCAGGGTCTTGATCTCGGACATCGCCCGATCAGTCTCGCACCGCCGTGAGCCAGACCCTAACCTCGACGAAGTCATTCCCTACCGACGCAGGGGCTTGAAAACTCCTGGGCCGGGACGTAGCGCTCCCACTCGTCGGGGGTAATCGCAGCGCCGGTGAGTCGGCACGTTCGTTCGGCGACGGCATCAGTATCGGTGTCCCAGGAGAAGAACCGTCGATCGAACCCACCGGCGACGATCGTGCCGTCGACCGGCGAGGCTGCCAGTGTCCACAAGCTGCCGACCCCGGGTCGCAGGGTCGCCGTCAACTCAGGCGTGTCCGGGTCAGTGACATCCCACACCCAAACGGCGCCGTCGGCGGCCGCGACCACCGACCGCCCGCCGTCGCTGAAGGTGACCGAGTAGACGTAGCCATTCGGGCCGGAGAGGGGCTTCCCGACCAGCGTCGGCTGCTCGGGATCCCCCAGGTCGTAGAGGCGGACGAGCTCGTCGTCGCTGCCGATCGCGGCGGTCTCCCCGTCTGGTGAGAACGCGACCGAGTGCACGAAGTTCCCGAAGTCGGTCAGCCGCGCAGTCAAGAGCGGGTTCGCCGGATCGCTTACGTTGTAGACGTAAGCGATCTGATCGGCGCTGCCGGCGATCAAGGTCGTGCCGTCAGGGGAGAACGCGACGGCGAGCACCCGAGCCGCTGCGTCGGCAAGGGTAGCCACCTTGACGGGGGCAGAGGGGTCGGCGATATCCCACAAGGTCACCGCGGCATCGTCGGCCGCTACCGCGAGGAGGTCGCCATCGGCGGTGAGAGCGAGGTTCTGGATCAGCGTGTCAGAGGCGATGAGCCGCGAGGTGATCGTCGGCCGTGTCGGGTCCGAGGTATTCCACAGTTGCACCTCACCGACTGACGTGCCGGCCGCGACCAGCGCACCGTCCGCGCTCAATGTCGCCTTGCCGTTGAGGAGTACGGCAGGGTCGGGAGAAACGATTTCGCCGAGGAGCACGGGCATGGTGCGGTCGACGGTGTTCCACAGCTCGACCTCGCCACCCAGAGTGCCCGCGTTACTGGCCGCGAGCAGCCGACCGTCGCTTGAGTACGAGGCACTGAGTGCGGGAGCAAGCGCCCTTGGCAGCGATACGTCCGGCCGGCGCCAGATCCGGACGAAACCGTCCGAGGATCCGAAGGCGACGGCGCCGGTGTCACCGAGGTAGTACAACGAGGTGACGGGCGTGGGATTGTTGATCAGCGCCACCTCCGCCCGGCTCCCGAGGTCGAAGAGACGAACCGTCAGGTCCGAGCTTCCGGCGGCGATCTCACTACCGTCGGGACTGAATTCGAGGTGATTGATCTGAGCACCGAAGGTGCCCATCGGTGCGCCGCTGGGCCGCAGCGTCAGTCGCGATCCGCGTCTTGAGACGCCGAAGATGTGCACCATGCCGTCCTTGGCCCCCACGGCCAACCGGTGCCCCGTAGCATCGAAGTCCACTGAGGGCACAGAGTTTCCCGTCGGTCCGGCGGGCGTGGCGAAGGTGTCGCCGACTGAGGCCATGGCCAGTGGGCGGTCAGTGGGTCTCGGGTCAAGCGCGTCCCAGACCCGGACCGAGCCGTCGCTGCTGGACGTTGCGATTAGCCGCCCGTCGGCGCTGAAATCGGACCAGTGCAGGTAGCCGCCGAACCCAGACAGATCGCCCAGGGGCGTCGCCGTTCCGTCTGGAGCCAGCTTCCAGCGGTGGGCGACGTCGAGCGCGGTGCTCGCGACCAACATCCGGCCGTCGGGGCTGAATCGCATGCCCTCGACGGCTTCGGCCAGTAGCTCGGTGTCGAGCAGCTCAGGGGCCGTCGGGTCGCTGATGTCGACAAGTCGCACGACGGTGCCGGTGCCACCGATGGCGACCAGTCGGCTATCGGGGCTGATCGCGACGCCGTACATCTTCTGTTCCGCGTCGATGGTGATCGAGCCGATCTGCTCCACCGACCCGCCTGCGGCGACGATGAAGAGCCGAAGCTGGCCGTCGACGTTCCCCGTCGCGATCATTGCGCCATCCCGCGATACGGCCAGCGACGCAGGCCCGGTCGGAACCGCTATGCGAGTCACTTGCGGCTGCGCGGACACGTCGAGCAGAGCCGAGCGGGCCTCGAGAGTCGGCGCGATCCGGTAACTCGCCAAGGCGAGTTGCTGGGCGAGTGCGGGGTCACGCAGGACAACCGCGCGAGCCTGGATCGCTACCTCGCGCGACTCTGCGTCCAGGCGCTCGGTGCGCGCTACGTCAGCTGCGTCGTCGGCACGCCGACTACTTGTCACGGCAATCCCTGCGAGCACCAGAGCGACCACGGCCAAGACCGCGACAGCGCCGAGCAGTTGCTGCAGCCGGCGGGTGCGGCGCAGTTGGCTCTCCGCCTCCTCGGCAGCCACGCTGGCACTGGCCGCCAGGAACTCGCGCTCCGCAGGGTTGAGCACACCCGGGCGAGTTCCTACCCACGTGGTTGCGGCCGCCAGTCGGGCACCACGCCAGAGGTCACTCGGGTCACGGCCTGCTGTTGTCCACGCACGAGCTGAATCGGTCAGCTGACGGTGCAGTTGTAGTCCCTGGCGGTCCTCGGCGATCCAGTTCGCGATCCGCGGCCACGCCGTCAGCAGCGCCTCGTGGCTTACCTCGACCGTCTCGGTGTCCGCGGTCAACAGCCGCGCGGCGATGAACCGCTCGAGCACATCAGCAGCGGCATCGTCGTCGCCGCCGACGGCCAGCAACTCTTCCCATCGGACGCGACGCCGTGCGACGAAATCGTCTTCTACGGCTACCAGGCGAAGTAGCAGTGATTGCGCAAGCCTCCGGCCACGTGCGTCCAACGCGTCATACACACCGTCGGCCGTCTGCGCGACAGCACCGTGCAGGCCCCCGCACGCCACGTAGTCGGCGAGCGTGATGGTCCGCTCCCGTGAGCGTTCCCACATGGTCTGGAGCACGTGCGACAGAAGGGGTAGTGCACCCGCATCGTGTGCCTGCGCGGTACCGCGCCGGGCGGTGCCGAGATCAATGAGTAGTCGGTCGACCAGATCGGGCGACAGCTCGACCCCAGCGCGACGGGCCGGCTCGGTGATCGCCAGGCGAAGCTCACTGCGCCCCATCGGGCCGATCACGACCTGGGCTCGCTGGAGCACAGGCACCAGCTCGGGCACGGCTGCCGCGAGCGGGTAGAAGTCGGCCCGGAGGCCAAGAACCACGAGCCTCGATGGTGCGGGTTCCAGGATGAGGCTCAAGAACTCCACCCGCGCCAGCTCAGAGGCATGGGTAAACACTTCCTCGAACTGGTCGACCACCACGAGGAGGTTTTCGGTGGCGGCGCCCTCGGCCATACGGTTCAGCGAGTCGACTGGCTCAGCCCCCGGCGTCATCAACGTGACCGACCAGGTTCCGGTCAGCGCGCCTGCCTGAACCGCCGGCACGACCCCGGCGCGCAACACCGACGACTTGCCAGACCCAGAAGCGCCGACGACGGCGACCACACCGCCCTGTCCAACCCGCTCGCCGAGCCTGGCAACGATGTCAGCAGTCACGGCGTCCCGGCCGAAGAACCATGCGGCGTCCTCGGGCTGGTAGCTGTCCAGCCCCTTGTAGGGCGAGGTCTGGTCGGCCACCCGCAGCGATGGTGTCCACCGCAGCCGCTCGAGCGCCGCGACCCACGGGCCGTGGTCGTCGATGCCGAGGGCATTGAGCACTGCAAGGAAGGGATCGAGAAAGGACAGGTTGGGCAGGTGGCGCCCGCTGAAGTAGCCGCCAGTGGTGCCAGACGGGACGCTCGCGATGCGCGCGACATCCCGCACGCTCAACCGTGCTTGTTGCCGAGCGAGAGTCAGCGCCCGGGCAAACTCCGCCCGAGTGCTGAGCGATTGCAGGTGCGGTTCCTCGGTTGCGCTTGAGCCCATGGTTCCTCCGCGGGGTGCGATACACGTCGGAGCGCCCGAGCACTAGCGCCATCAAAGCAAATGTGGGCCCTGATCGGGTGTATGGGCTTGTACGGACTGCACGGACCTCGTTCGGACCCGGGTTCGAGGGTTCCCCTCGGTCTCGCCAAGGAGTTCGCTGCTGGTCATGGCCCACGTCTCCCAGGGCTATCCCACCTCGACGCGAGTCTGCGCCGGCAGGTCAATTCCTATCGAGTGAGGTTCTCATGGCACATCACGAAGTCCCGATCGGGCCCAGCGCGCCGATCGTCCCCGCGTTTACCGTCGATCTGCGAAACAACCTATCCGCTCACCCATGGGTCATTGCGCTCTGCGCGCTGGCCACGATCAGCCTCGGGGCTGGTGCCGCCCTGATCTTCGCCAGCGAAGGGTTCGTCACGCGGGCTCAGCAGGTTGC
>JBAUWM010000484.1:0-20245 GCA_049583775.1 Nocardioides sp. | reverse complement strand
GCAACCTGGTGAGATCGACCAAGGCCGCACGGGTCTCGGCAGCATCCATCGACCACACCGGCCGCTCGACCAACGACATGAGCGCGGCCCTGGATTCGGACACGACCACGTTGATCGGGTGACCCGAGCGAGTGGTGTTGCCGTCGTCCTTCACGTGGTCTAGTCAAGCACTAGCCACCGACAGTCCGATCCGAGAATCCGGCTCAACCACACGGCAATCCCGTGCGTCGAGGAGCGGGGAGCGAGGCACGAGCGAGCCGCACATCGAGACGCCCTCAGCCCGCGCTCGGGCGGTGGTCCAGATGGCCTGTCCGCTCGCTACGTCTCGATACGCCGCTCGTTCCTCGCGGCTACTCGACGAACGGGCCTAGTCCCTTGCGGCTACTCGACGAACGGGCCTAGTCCCTCGCGGCTACTCGACGTCAGGGCTGGGTCGTTCAGATCATCGATGACGCCTTGTCGAGCACCGTGCGCAGGATGTGCTCGATCTCGTCGAAGTGCGTCTGGTCGCAGATCAGCGGCGGCGCGAGCTGGACGACAGGATCGCCACGGTCGTCGGCGCGGCAGTAGAGCCCCTCGGCGTACAGCTGCTTCGAGACGAATCCGAACAGAAGGCGCTCGCACTCCTCGGCCGTGAACGTCTCCTTGGTGGCTTTGTCCTTGACGAGCTCGATCCCGTAGAAGTAGCCGTCGCCGCGGACGTCGCCCACGATCGGGAGATCGAGCAGCCGCTCGAGGGTGGAGCGGAAACCGCCCTCGTTGGAACGCACGTGCTCGAGCACGTTCTCCTCCTCGAAGAGCTCGAGGTTGCGCAAGCCGACGGCGGTCGAGACCGGGTGCCCCCCGAAGGTGTACCCGTGGGCGAACATCTCCCCGGCCGCCAGAAACGGCTCCATGAGCCGATCGGTTGCGATCATCGCGCCCAGGGGCGAGTAGCCCGAGGTGAGCCCCTTGGCGCAGGTGATCATGTCGGGCTGGTACTCGTAGCGCTCGGCGCCGAACATGTGGCCGAGTCGGCCGTAGGCGCAGATGACCTCGTCGGAGACCAGCAGGACGTCGTACTCGTCGCAGATCTCGCGCACCCGCTGAAAGTAGCCCGGAGGCGGCGGGAAGCAGCCGCCCGCGTTCTGCACCGGCTCGAGGAAGACCGCGGCAACCGAGTCGGGTCCTTCGTTCTCGATCGCCACCGCGATCTGGTCGGCTGCCCAGCGACCGAACGCCTCGGGGTCGTCGCCGTGCAGGGGAGCACGGTAGATGTTGGTGTTGGGCACCCTGAACGTCGAGGGCACCAGCGGCTCGAACTGTTGCTTGAGCAGTGGCAGGCCGGTGATCGACAGGGCGCCCTGGGTGGTGCCGTGGTAGGCGATGGTGCGGCTGATCACCTTGTGCTTCATCGGCTTGCCGGTGAGCTTGAAGTAGTTCTTGGCCAGCTTCCAGGCGGTCTCGACCGCTTCGCCGCCACCGCTGGTGAAGAACACCCGGTTCAGGTCACCCGGCGCGTAGCCGGCGATCTTGGCGGCCAGCTCGATGGCGCTGGGGTGCGCGTACGACCAGAGCGGCATGAAGGCCAGTTGCTGGGCCTGGTTCGCCGCGGCCTCCACCAGCTCGGTGCGGCCGTGGCCGAGCTGGGAAACAAACAATCCGGCTAGCCCGTCGAGGTAGCGCTTGCCGCTGCTGTCGTAGATGTATGCGCCCTCCCCGCGCACGATCACCGGGACGTCGACGCCGTCCGGTCCGCCGTAGCTGCCATGCCGGGTGAAGTGCATCCAGAGATGGTCCTTGGCGGCCCTCTGCAGGTCAGTGGCATCCATGTTCATGTGCTCATCGTGCTTGTCGAAACGCGCATCTGCAACTGATTCCGTTACGAGATGATGTCAAGACTCCCGATTCAGTAGGTTCGTGACTAGTCTCGGCGCATGGCCGACCTGACCTTCAAGAACGTCATCAACGGCGAGCTCGTTGCCGCAGCCTCGGGGGAGACCTACGAGGTGATCGACCCATCGACCGGCACGGTGTACGCCGCTGCCCCGATGTCGCGCGCCGCGGACGTCGACAGCGCCTACGCCGCGGCCGACGCCGCCTTCGGCGCTTGGGGAGACACGACTCCCCAAGAGCGGGCGCGAGCCCTGCTGCGCATCGCCGACGCGATTGACGAGCGTGCCGAGGAGATCACTGCGGTCGAGTGTCGCGACACCGGCAAGCCGATCGGCCTCACCGCCTCTGAGGAGCTGCCGCCCAGCTCAGACCACTTCAGGTTCTTCGCGGGCGCGGCCCGAGTGCTGGAGGGCAAGTCGGCGGGGGAGTACCTCGCAGACCACACGTCGTTCGTGAGGCGCGAGCCGATCGGCGTGGTCGGTCAGGTGACGCCGTGGAACTACCCACTGATGATGATGATCTGGAAGATCGCGCCGGCGTTGGCAGCAGGCAACACCGTCGTGCTCAAGCCGAGCGACACGACCCCCGCCAGCTCGACGCTCCTCGGCGAGCTGTGCCAGGAGTTCTTGCCCCCCGGCGTGCTCAACGTGGTCTGCGGCGACCGCGACACGGGGCGTGCCTTGGTCGAGCACCCGACTCCGCAGATGGTGTCGATCACCGGCTCTGTGCGCGCCGGCATGGAGGTGGCCGGAGCGGCCGCGGCGGATGTGAAGAAGGTGCACCTCGAGCTCGGCGGCAAGGCGCCGGTGATCGTCTTCGACGACGCTGACATCGAAGCGGCGGCCTCGTCGATCGCCGAGGCTGGATACTTCAACGCCGGCCAGGACTGCACCGCTGCAACGCGCGTGCTCGCCGGTCCGGGCGTCTACGACGACTTTGTCGCCGCGCTCGCCGAGGCTGCCCGAGGAATCAAGACGGGTATGCCCGACGACGAGGACGCGCTCTACGGCGCCCTCAACAACGAGAACCAGCTGACCCGGGTGGCCGGCATGGTCGACCGCCTTCCCGACCATGCCACGCTGCACACCGGCGGTGCCAGGCAGGGAAGCACCGGCTACTTCTACGAGCCCACCGTGCTCTCGGGCCTTTCGCAGGACGACGAGCAGATCCAGGACGAGATCTTCGGGCCGGTGATCACCGTGCAGAAGTTCGGCGACGAGGCCGAGGCCCTGCGGCTGGCCAACGGAGTCCGCTACGGGTTGTCGTCGTCGGTGTGGACCAAGGACCACGCCCGGGCCATGCGGATGAGCAAGCGGCTCGACTTCGGCGTGGTGTGGATCAACACCCACATCCCGTTCGTCTCCGAGATGCCGCACGGCGGGTTCAAGCACTCCGGGTACGGCAAGGACCTCTCGATGTACGGGCTCGAGGACTACACCCGCATCAAGCACGTGATGTCGTACATCGGTGACGGTGGTTGAGGTGGCGCGAGGAACAAGCGATGCCCCGGTGGTTGAGGTGGCGCGAGGAACGAGCGCCCTCGAAACCCCTCCAGCTGAAAGCGGCCCCAGATGAGAATCCTCCTGGTCGGAGCGGGCGGCGTTGGCTCCGCCTTCGCCGCCATCGCGGCCCGCCGCGACTTCTTCGAGGCGATCGTGATCGCCGACTACAACCTCGCCGGGGCCGAGAAGGCCGCGGCGATCGATGCGCGGTTCACGGCAGCCCAGGTCGACGCGAGCAGCGCCGAATCAGTGTCGGCTCTAGTGCGCGAGCACGCCATCACCCACGTCATGAACGCCGTCGACCCACGCTTCGTGATGCCGATCTTCGATGGCGCCGCGGCTGCCGGCGCGCACTACCTAGACATGGCGATGTCGCTGTCGCGCCCGCACCCCGAGGCGCCGTACGAGAAGTGCGGGGTCAAGCTCGGTGACGAACAATTCGCCGTGGCTGACCAGTGGGAAGCGGCCGGGCGGCTCGCCCTCGTCGGCATCGGGGTCGAACCAGGGCTGTCCGACGTCTTCGCGCGCTATGCGGCCGACCACCTGTTCAGTGAGATCGACGAGCTCGGCACCCGCGACGGCGCGAACCTCACCGTGGAGGGCTACGACTTCGCGCCTTCGTTCTCCATCTGGACCACGATCGAGGAGTGCCTGAACCCCCCGGTCATCTGGCAGGAGGGCGAGTGGTTCACCACCGAGCCTTTCAGCGAGCCGGAGATCTTCGACTTCCCCGAAGGCATCGGGCCAGTCGAGTGCGTGAACGTCGAGCACGAAGAAGTGCTTCTGATGCCGCGTTGGGTCGACTGCAAGCGCGCGACGTTCAAGTACGGGCTCGGCGACGAGTTCATCGAGGTGCTCAAGGTGCTGCACAAGCTGGGCCTCGACAAGACCGACAAGATCACGGTCGGTGGGGTCGAGGTGAGCCCGCGCGACGTGGTCGCAGCAAGCCTGCCCAACCCGGCCGAGCTCGGCCCGCTGATGAAGGGCAAGACGTGCGCTGGGCTGTGGGTCACCGGCACGGGCAAGGACGGCGAGCCGCGGTCGACCTACCTCTATCACGTGGTCGACAACGAGTGGTCGATGGCCGAGTACGGTCACCAGTGCGTGGTCTGGCAGACGGCGATCAACCCGGTGGTGGCCCTAGAACTGCTGGCTCAGGGCACGTGGAGCGGTGCCGGCGTGCTCGGCCCGGAGGCCTTCGACGCGGTGCCGTTCCTCGACCTGCTCACTGCCTACGGAAGCCCGTGGGGCATCAAGGAAATGTGATCACCCGCGCCGAGGCTGTCTCAGAGGTGGTCGGTCGCGTCGAAGATCCACGGCGTGGCGGTGCGAGGGTCGATCGCGGATGAAACAAAAATGTGGCACGTGTCAAGGGCTGCAAGCGAGGGAGTGGAGAACGAGATGACCGGCATCGAGCAGGTACGGCGACTGACCACCCAGATTCCTGGCCCACTCTCACTCGAGCGTCTCGAGCGCAAACGCCAGCACGTGGCCGACGGCGTCGGCACCATGCTGCCGGTTTTCGTGGTCGCGGCTGGCGGCGGCATCCTGCGCGACGTCGATGGCAACCAGCTGATCGATCTCGGTTCGGGTATCGCGGTCACCACCGTGGGCAACAGTGCGCCGGCGGTCACTCGCAACGTGGCTGCGCAGATCGAGGCGTTCACTCATACCTGTTTCATGATCACGCCCTACGACGCGTACGTCGATGTGTGTGTCGCACTGGCTGAGCTCACTCCGGGCGACCACCCCAAGAAGTCGGCGCTGTTCAACTCCGGCGCCGAGGCGGTCGAGAACGCCGTCAAGATCGCCCGCGTGGCGACCGGTCGTGACGCGGTCGCGGTGTTCGACCACGCCTATCACGGGCGCACCAACCTCACGATGGCGATGACCGCCAAGAACATGCCCTACAAGCACGGTTTCGGACCTTTCGCCGGTGAGGTCTACCGCGCACCCATGTCCTACCCCCTGCGGGACGGGTTGACGGGTCAGTAGGCGGCCGCACGCGCGATCGACGTGCTTGAGAAGCAGGTGGGAGCCGAGAACCTGGCCTGTCTGGTGATCGAGCCGATCCAGGGCGAGGGCGGATTCGTCGTCCCCGCGCCGGGTTTCCTGCCGGCACTGGCTGCGTGGGCCGATACCAATGGAGTACTGCTCGTTGCCGATGAGATCCAGACTGGCTTCTGTCGCACCGGCGACTGGTTCGCCAGCGACCACGAGGGCGTCGTGCCCGACCTGGTCACCACGGCCAAGGGCATCGCGGGCGGCCTGCCGCTCGCCGCCGTCACAGGTCGAGCCGAGGTCATGGACGCCGTGCACGCGGGGGGTCTGGGGGGCACGTACGGCGGCAACCCCGTGGCCTGTGCGGCCGCGCTCGGTGCCATCGAGGAGATGCGGACGCACGACCTGGTCGCTCGTGCCCGTGAGATCGAGGTCGTCATGCGGCAGCGGCTCGCAGACCTGGCCGCTCAGCACCCGGTGATCGCCGAGATCCGTGGCCGGGGCGCCATGTTGGCGATCGAGCTGTGCACGCCGGGCACCACCGATCCCGAGCCGGCGCGCACCGCAGCCATCTCGGCCGCCTGTCACCAGCAGGGCGTGGTCACGTTGACCTGCGGCACCTGGGGCAACGTCTTCCGCTTTTTGCCTCCGCTTTCGATCTCCGACGCGCTGCTGCATGAGGCGTTTGACGTGGTGGCCGAGGCATTCGCGACCACACACTGAGGTTGCCCACTAGATTCCCAGCATGTCGTCCCGGGCGGTTCGTGCCGTGGCCGCCGCGACGATCGTCGCTGCGGCGCTCGCTGCTTTGCCGAGCAGCGCTGCCAGCCCCACGCCCGAGCCGACGGCCGTGAGCGCCGTCGCTACCGCTGGCAGCGCTGGTGTCGGCGATCGCTACTGGCCCCTCGACGGCAACGGCGGGATCGACGTCCGCCACTACGACATCGACGTCGACTACGACTTCCTCACCGGTCGCCTCGTCAGCACCACCGAGCTCACGCTTCGCGCCACCCGCGACCTGAGCCGGTTCAACCTCGACCTGCTCAGCCGTCCCTCCACCGTGACCGTCGACGGAGTGGTGGCGGACTTCGACCTGGTGGCCGGTCACGAGCTCCAGATCACGCCGGCCACGGCCTTGACCTCGGGAGAGGACAGCGTGGTCGTCGTCGCGATCAACAGCCGGCCGAGCGAGCTCACCTACGCCGGTGAGTCGAACTGGTTGGCCGACGGCGACGAGGTCGTCACGATGAACCAGCCCCACATGGCGCCCTGGTGGTTCGCGGCCAACGACCACCCCATGGACAAGGCCACGTTCGACGTCGCGATCACCGGCCCGGTCACCCACCAGGCGGTGTCCAATGGTCTCTTGGTCGGTCGGACGGTCACCGGCCTACGGGCCACCACTCGCTGGCGGTCGACACGTCCGATGGCGAGCTATCTCGCGTTCTTCGCTCTGGGGCGCTACGAGGTGGCGAGCGGTATCAACCGGGGTCTTCCGTGGTACACCGCGGTCTCGACGCGGTTAGGCGACGACGCTCGTGAAGCGTCGACCGTGCTGATCAAGCGCAGCCCGACGATCACCGCCTGGCTGGCTGATCAGCTCGGTGCCTACCCGTTCGAGTCGACGGGCGGCTTGGTGACGGCGCTGCCGGTGGGTTTCGCCCTCGAGAACCAGACCCGGCCCACCTATCCCGCGCTGTACCCCGGGGCAGTCAACTACGTCGTGCACGAGCTCGCGCACCAGTGGTTTGGCGACTCGGTGGCCGTGCGTCGCTGGCGCGACATCTGGCTCAACGAGGGCCCGGCCACGTTCTTCGAGGCCTACTACCGCGAGACGCACGGCGGCGTGCAGGCCCAGGAATGGCTGCGCAACACCTACGCGAAGTGGGTCGACACCGACATCTTCTGGCAGCTCGACATCTCAGACCCCGGCGCCGATCGACTCTTCGCCAACGCCGTCTACGTGCGAGGCGGGATGGCAATCCAGGCCTTGCGGCAGCGGTTGGGTGACCATGACTTCTGGCGCCTGCTGCGCACGTGGGTGCGCGAACGCAAGCACGGGCAGGGCACCACCGAGGCCTTCGAGGCACTCGCAGAACGCATCGGCGACCGCCAGCTCGACGGCTTCTTCGACGCCTGGTTGCGCGCGCCCAAACCGCCCAAACAGACCCAGGCCAACGGCCTGCGGTGACGGCGCTGACGCCTGACAGACTCGAGGGGTGAGCACCGCACGTCGCGACGTCGTCATCCTGGGCAGCACCGGCTCGATCGGCACCCAGGCACTCGACCTCGTGCGCGCCCATCCGGAGCGGTTCCGAGTCGTCGCGTTGACCGCCGGGGGGTCGAACCCTGACCTGTTCGAGCGCCAGGTCGACGAGTTCGTCCCGGCCTTCGCAGGCCTGGGGGAGCAGGCGTCGGTCGATGCCGCGGGCCATCCCTGCGACGTCGTGCTCAACGGCATCACCGGCGCCGTCGGGTTGCGACCCACCCTGGCGGCGCTGGACGCCGGCAGCACGCTGGCCCTGGCCAACAAGGAGTCGCTGATCATGGGTGGCCCACTCGTGCTCGAGCGCGCGAAGCCCGGTCAGATCGTGCCTGTCGACTCCGAGCACAGCGCCGTGGCGCAGTGCCTGCGCGCAGGCGCCGCTCACGAGGTGAAGCGTCTGGTGCTCACAGCCAGCGGCGGACCCTTTCGTGGGCGCAGCGAGCAGGAGCTCGCCGAGGTCACGCCCGAGCAGGCGATGAACCACCCGACGTGGGACATGGGCCCGGTGATCACCATCAACTCCGCCACCCTGGTCAACAAGGGCCTCGAGGTGATCGAGGCTCACCTGCTCTTCGGCATCCCATTCGATCGGATCGAGGTGGTGGTGCACCCCACGAGCGTCGTGCACTCGATGGTGGAGTTCATCGACGGCTCGACGGTGCTGCAGGCCAGCCCGCCGACCATGCTCATCCCGATCGCGCTGGGCCTCGCCTGGCCCGACCGGGTGCCCTCCGCAGCGCCGCCCGTCGACTGGACTCGCAGCGAGACATGGGAGTTCTTTCCGCTCGACAACGCAGCCTTCCCGGCCGTGGAGCTGGCCCGCGAAGCCGGGATACGCGGGGGCACCGCGCCGGCGGTCTACAACGCCGCCAACGAGGTGTGCGTCGACGCCTTCCGCGCCGGCAGCTTGCGATTCGTCGACATCGTTCCCCGAGTGGCCGAGGTGGTGCGCAACCACGACGTAGGCTCGATCACGACCCTCACCGTCGACGACGTCCAAGCTGCCGACGCATGGGCCCGTGCCGAGACCCATCGCCTGAACGGAAGACCCGCGTGACCGCCGTCTACTACGCCCTGGGCGTGTTCTTGTTCGTGGTGGCCATCTTGGCCTCCATCGGACTGCACGAGCTCGGTCACATGATCCCGGCCAAGAAGTTCGGCGGAAAGGTCACGCAGTACTTCATCGGCTTCGGTCCCACGGTCTGGAGCAAGCAGGTCGGTGAGACCGAGTACGGCGTCAAGGCGATCCCTCTCGGCGGCTACGTCAAGATCGTGGGCATGCTGCCGCCTGGTGCAGACGCGCTGGTCGACGAGATCACCTACGACGCACAAGGCAACGCGGTCCAGCGCATCCGCAAGTCGAACACCGGCATGTTCACCCAGCTGATCTCCGACGCCCGGGCGGCAGAGTGGGAGCTGGTCGGTCCTGACGACGCCGAGCGGCTCTTCTACAAGCTGCCCTGGTGGAAGAAGGTGGTGGTGATGGCCGGCGGTCCGTCGGTCAACATCCTGATCGCCTTCTTCATCTTCTGGGGCGTGTTCGCCACCTACGGCCAACGCTCGGTCGAGCCGGAGGCCGGCCCGCCGGTGCTCGAGACCGTGTCGACGTGCGTGCTGCCCTACGTGGAGGGCGAGCGCGACTGCACCGCAGCTGACCCGGCCTCGCCGGCGGCTGAGGCCGGCTTGTTGCCCGGAGACGTGATCACCTCGTTCAACGGCACCGCCGTCACGGGCTGGGACCAGCTCAAGGTGCTCATCCAAGGCAACGAGGACGGTCAGGCTGTCATCGGGTACGAGCGCGACGGTCAGGCGCTCACGGGCACGACGTCGACCACCGTGGAGGCCAGGCCGACGTCGCTGACCGACGAGACGCTGCGCGAGGTCGGCTTCCTCGGTGTCACGCCGACCGCGCGCGAGGTGGTCGAGACCGGCGGACCGCTGTACACGCTGGACCAGATGGGCACGATGGCCGTCGACACCGTGCACGCCCTCGCACAACTGCCGGTGAAGGTGTGGGGCGTGGCTGAGGCGATCGTCGGCCTCGAGGAGCGCGCAGCCGACAGTCCCGTCAGCATCGTCGGCGGTGGCCGGCTGGCCGGTGAGACGGTCTCGCACGAGGAGTTCCCGGTCACCGAGAAGGCCGTATTCCTGCTGCTGCTCATCGCGGGCTTCAACTTCTTCATCGGTATGTTCAACTTCGTGCCGCTCCTACCGCTCGACGGCGGGCACATCGCGAGCGCCGTGTGGGAGGGGTTGCGCCGCGGCATTGCTCGTGCGCGCCGGCGTCCCGATCCCGGCTACGTCGACGCCGCCAAGTTGTTGCCGGTGGCTTACGTCGTGGCCTCGGCGTTCCTGGTGATGGGGGTCGTGCTGATCGTGGGCGACCTCGTCGTGCCTCTCCACCTCGACGCCTGACCGCGAGTCGGCGCAAGGTTGCGCCGACTCGGCCCGCTCGCGGGCCCGGCAGTAGCCTCTGAGACATGACTGCGATCAGCCTGGGGATGCCCGAAGCGCCACCGCCGGTGCTGGCGCCGCGGCGCAAGACCCGCCAGATCCAGGTCGGCAAGGTCGGGGTCGGTAGCGACCACCCCGTGTCGGTGCAGTCGATGACCACCACCTTGACCTCCGACATCAACAGCACCCTGCAGCAGATCGCCGAGCTCACGGCGTCTGGCTGCGACATCGTGCGGGTCGCCTGCCCGAGCCAGGACGACGCGGAGGCGCTGCCGGCGATCGCGCAGAAGTCTCAGATCCCGGTGATTGCCGACATCCACTTCCAGCCGAAGTACGTCTTCGCGGCCATCGATGCCGGCTGTGCTGCGGTGCGCGTGAACCCGGGCAACATCAAGAAGTTCGACGACCAGATCAAGGAGATCGCCCGCGCCGCCAACGACGCCGGCACCTCGATCCGGATCGGCGTCAATGCCGGCAGCCTCGACAAGCGTCTGCTCGAGAAGTACGGCAAGGCCACGCCGGAGGCGCTGGTCGAGTCAGCTGTGTGGGAGGCGAGTCTCTTCGAGGAGCATGGCTTCCACGACTTCAAGATCTCGGTCAAGCACAACGACCCTGTTGTCATGGTGCGGGCCTACGAGCTGCTGGCCGAGGCCGGCGACTGGCCGCTGCACCTCGGGGTGACCGAGGCCGGGCCGGCGTTCCAAGGCACGATCAAGTCGGCCACTGCCTTCGGTGCGCTGCTGAGCCGGGGCATCGGCGACACGATCCGGGTCTCGCTCAGCGCGCCGCCGGTCGAGGAGGTCAAGGTCGGCATCCAGATCTTGCAGTCGCTGAACCTGCGCCCCCGCAAGCTCGAGATCGTTTCGTGCCCCAGCTGTGGGCGTGCCCAGGTCGACGTCTACACGTTGGCTGAGCAGGTCACCGCCGGGCTCGAGGGGCTCGAGGTGCCGCTACGTGTCGCCGTCATGGGATGCGTCGTCAACGGTCCCGGCGAGGCGCGAGAGGCCGACCTCGGCGTCGCCTCTGGTAACGGCAAGGGACAGATCTTCGTCAAGGGCGAGGTGATCAAGACCGTCCCCGAGTCGAAGATCGTCGAGACGCTGATCGAGGAAGCGCTGCGCCTTGCCGAAGGAATGGAGGCCGTGGAGGGTGCCGCGGCCGAGGTCTCGATCTCCTGACCCCGGCCCTGCTCTAGGCTGCCGCCGTGTCCGCTAGTCGCCACGGAGTCCGCGTCCTGGGCGCATCCGACCTCGAGGCGTTCCTGACACTGGCCAACCTCGATCCGGTCACCAATGTGTTCGCGTTGTATCGGGCCCGCACGACCAGCCTTGAACCGCGCTGGCTCGGTGGCGAGATGTGGGGCCGGTTCGACGATGGTGAGCTCGTCTCCGCCTGCCACGTGGGCGCCAACTTGGTGCCCATCCAGTGCACGGACGACGACGCCCGGGTGTTCGCCGAGCGTGCGATGACGCGGCACCGCAGCGCCACGACACTCGTGGGGCCGCACCCCGCCGTGCACGCGTTCTGGAACGAGGTGGCCGGCTCGTGGGGCAAGCCGCGCGAGGCGCGGTGGCACCAGCCGCACTTGGTGATCACCGGCCCCCCCGTCGTCGCGCCCGATCCGCAGGTGCGACTGACCGACCGCAACGACATGTCGCTGCTCTACCCGGCGTGCGTGGCGATGTACAGCGAAGAGGTGGGTGTCTCGCCCGAGTCGGGCGGCAACAGCGACATGTATCGGGCGCGGGTGACCCAGTTGGTCTCTCGCGGATGGTCGTTCGCCCGCTTCGACGCCGGCAAGCTCGTCTTCAAGGCCGAGGTGGCCTGCGCCACCGCCGACGTCGCGCAGATCCAGGGAGTGTGGGTGCCCCCCGAACGCCGTGGTGAAGGCCTGGCCACCGCCGGCATGGCCGCGGTCGTCCAAGCGGTCCGCGCGGAGATCGCACCGACCGTCTCGCTCTACGTCAACGAGTGGAACCACGCCGCACGTCGCGCCTATGAACGCGTCGGGTTCGCCGAGACCTCCCGCTTCTCCACAGTGATGTTTTGACGACGCCTGACCTGAGCTTGCGAAGGTCAGGAATCACGTCGGCAGGTCGAGTAGCCGCACGACCGAGAAACGAGGTCGTCGCCGGCGTAACGAGACAGCGGTGAGCGAGAGGCCGCGCTCAGCGCAGGGAGCGGTGTCGTAGCCACCGAATCAGCGTCGGGAAAGGTGGCAGGCGCACCGCTCGCCGGGGTGACGCCCGGGAGCGGTGTCTGAGCCACCGAATCAGCCTCGGGAAAGGTGGCAGGCACACCGCCCGCCCGCAGCCCGGCTTCGACAGACACCCGTGATGACTGGCGTCCCCCGCTACCGTGACGGCGTGAGCCTCGACCGATCCACCAAGATCCTCGCCAGCATCTTCGCCGTGAGCGGCGCAATCCACCTGGCCAAGCCTGAGTTCTACGAGCAGATCATGCCCAGCTGGGTGCCGGCGCACCGCGAGGTGATCATCGGCAGCGGCGTTGCAGAAATCGCGTTGGCCGCTGGCTTGGTCGCCCCCCGCACCCGTCGCCTTGCCGGGTGCGGGAGCGTCGCGCTGCTCGTCGGGGTCTTCCCAGCCAACGCGAAGATGGCTCAGGACTCGCTCAAGACCGACAACGTCGGCTTCAAGGCGGCAGCGTTCGGTCGACTTCCGCTGCAGTGGCCGATGATCAAGGCCGCCTTGAACGCCGCGAAGTCCTAGTCGGCTAGAAGTCGGGCGTGCGGCCGAGGTCGGCTGCTCGCTCGCACACCGCTTCGGTGCAACGAGCGGTGGCACCGTTCTTGCGTCCGTACACGTCCAGCAGTAGAGCCGTGTTGCTCTCCCAGCGAATCGTGCCGAAGAAGTAGGGCGCGTCATAGGTGGCCAGGTGACGCCCGGCCGCAGTTCGCTCCAGAACCCGCGAGGGCCCCAGGCCGTCGGCCAGCTTGTGCGTGGTGGCGATCCGACGTCCGTCGGGAGAGACCTCGCGCACGGCCTCGGCGCAGGAGCGCCAGAGCGTCTTGCGGGGCTTGTCGAGACGAGTCAGCACCGAGCAGCCGCCGTCGTAGGGGTCCTTGGTGAAGTAGGCGAGCCGGTTGCTCGAGATATCGGCGAAGTACGTCGGGCGGCCGCTGATGGCCGACGTCGTGCCGTCGGCCAAGTTCCAGGAGATGCCGCCGGTGTCGAAGCCCCCCACCACAGCCTGTGATCCCTCGATGTCCAGCACGCGTGGGTAGCCGGCGAAGGCTTCCTTCTCGACCAGGTCGGACGTGCTGGTGAGGCGGACCTCGATCACCGTGCTCTTGCGGGTGGCCGATGTGGTGATGGCCACGGTCCCGCCGTCGCTTGCCAGCACCACCTCGTCGGGCGTGGTGCGCTTGGCAATGAGGCGCGGCGCGCGCCCTGGCGCCACGACCTGAGTCGTCCACGCACCGGTGCTCCGGACCACCACGGCGTAGCCGTCGTCAGCAGCGCCGAGCAGGACGACCTGCTTGCCCTTGACGCGCAACTTCAGGTCGCCGTCCACGATCGTCTTGCCCTCCAGATGCGGGATCTGAACGGCGGGTCCGTCAGGCAGCTTCGTCGGTTCGATGACGTGCGGTGTCGCGGCCTGAGACGGGCTCATCAGGGCCACCAATGCCATCGCGCTGGTCGCAGCGACGGCGCCGATCAAGGTCTTCTTCACGCTTGGTCCTCTTCCGAGTCGGAGGCCGAGTCGCGCCCGGCCCTCACGATGAAGACGCACCCAGATACTCATTGGTTGCACCCAGTTGGTCACAAGTAGCCTGCGCACATGATTCTCCGGATGTCGAGCCTGTTCGTGCGCACCTTGCGAGACGACCCCGCGGACGCCGAGGTGCCGAGCCACCGACTGCTCGTCCTGGCTGGCTACATCCGTCGAGCGGCGCCCGGCATCTACACCTGGTTGCCTCTTGGCCTGCGGGTGCTGCGCAAGATCGAGAGCATCATCCGAGAGGAGATGGACGGCATCGGCGCCCAGGAGTTGTCCTTTCCCGCGCTGCTGCCGCGTGAGCCGTACGAGGCGACCAACCGCTGGACGGAGTACGGCGACGGCATCTTCCGTCTCCAAGACCGCAAGGGAGCCGACTACCTGCTCGGACCCACCCACGAGGAGATGTTCACCCTCGTGGTGAAGGACCTCTACTCGTCCTACAAGGATCTGCCGCTGTCGATCTACCAGATCCAGACCAAGTACCGCGACGAGGCGAGGCCCCGAGCTGGACTCCTGCGAGGCCGCGAGTTCGTGATGAAGGACTCCTACTCCTTCGACGTCGATGACGCCGGGCTCGAGGCCAGCTACCAGTTGCACCGCGACGCCTACATCCGGATCTTCGACCGGCTCGGCTTCTCCTACGTCATCGTGTCAGCTCACTCCGGCGCGATGGGTGGCTCCCGGTCCGAAGAGTTTCTCGCCCGGCTCGCGATCGGCGAGGACACCTTCGTCCAGTGCACCGCGTGCGACTACGCCGCCAACGTCGAGGCCGTACGGATCTCCACCCCCGAGGCAGTCCCCTTCGACGACGCGCCCGCCGCGCACGCCGAACAAACGCCTGACACGCCGACCATCGCCTCGCTGGTCGATCACCTCAACGAGGCCTACGCCCGAGACGACCGGGCCTGGGCCGGGTCCGACACGCTCAAGAACGTGTTGCTGATCCTGCAGCACCCCGACGGCACCACCGAGCCCCTCGCCATCGGACTTCCCGGCGACCGCGAGGTCGACGAGAAGCGACTAGAGGCGCAGGTGTATCCCGCGGAGTTCCGGCCCTTCGGAGAAGCGGACTTCGCGGCCTACCCCGATCTCGCGAAGGGCTACATCGGTCCCGGCGTGCTCGGCGAGGAGTCGAAGACGGGCATTCGCTACCTCGTCGATCCCCGTGTGGTTGCCGGCACCCGATGGGTCACCGGGGCCGACGTGGCCGGCAGCCACGTGCTCGACCTCGTGGCCGGTCGTGACTTCACGGCGGACGGCACGATCGAGGCAGCCGAGGTGCGCGCCGGCGACCCGTGCCCCCGTGACGACGGCGGAACGCTCGAGGCCGAGCGCGGGATCGAGATGGGTCACATCTTCCAGCTGGGCCGCAAGTTCGCTGAGGCGCTGGACCTCAAGGTCCTCGACGTCAACGGCAAGCTCGTCACCGTGACGATGGGGTCCTACGGCATCGGCCCGTCTCGGGCGGTGGCGGCCATCGCGGAAGGGACCCTCGACGAGGTCGGCCTCTGCTGGCCCCGCGAGGTCTCGCCCGCCGACGTCCACATCGTCGCGGCGGGCAAGGACGACACGCTCTACACCGCAGCCGAGCAGATCGCCCGAGAGCTGGACTCCGCCGGTGTCGAGGTCCTCTACGACGACCGGCGCGGCAAGATCAGCCCCGGCGTCAAGTTCAAGGACGCCGAGCTGATCGGCGTTCCTACGATCGTCGTGGTCGGCAAGAGTCTGGCCGAAGCGGGCACCGTCGAGGTCAAGGACCGCCGCACGGGCGAGCACGTCGACGTAGCCGTCGATTCGGTCGTCGACCACCTGGTCGCCCTGGTGCGCTCCTAAGTCGATGGGCGCAGCTGGTTCGGGCATCGCTGCCGTCATCTTTGACTGGGGCGGCACGCTCACGCAATGGCACGACATCGACTTCCATGCCGAGTCGTTGGCCCTCGCCCAGGCCGTGGTGAACGCCGACCACGACGTCGAGGTCTCGCGCGAGCGACTGCACCGCGCCAACGAGGTGATCTGGGGGCGCAGTCGCGATCTCCAGCAGAGCGCGACTGTGGCCGATCTGTTCATCGAAGCCGGCCTCGAGCACGAGCCCGGGCTGCTCGAGGGGTACTTCGCCTTCTGGGAGCCGCACACCGCGACTGACGACACCGTCCGGCCGCTATGGGAAGGGCTGCGCGAGCGCGGCATCAAGGTGGGGGTCCTCTCCAACACGATCTGGCCGCGCGAGGTGCATGAGGGCTACTTCCGGCGCGACGGGGTGCTCGACCTCATCGACGGCGACGTCTACAGCAGTGAGATCCCCTGGACCAAGCCGTCGCCGCTGGCCTTCGGCGCCGCCATGGAGGCCGTGGGTGTCCGCGATGCTTCCCGTTGCGTCTACGTGGGCGACCGCCTCTTCGACGACATCTGGGGCGCTCAGAACGCCGGGCTCAAGGCGATCCACGTGCCTCATAGCGCGATTCCGTCGAGCCAGATCGGCCACACCGAGGGCACCCCCGACGCAGTCGTGCACGGGTTGCTCGAGATCTTGGACGTCGTCGACGACTGGCGCTAAGCGACACCCTGCCTGCCCGTATGCCTGCCCGCATGCCTGCCCGTATGCCTGCCTGCCCGCATGCCCCGCGCACCGTGCATTGCAGGTTTCTGCAATGCATCTTTGTGATGGAGTCGCAGCCTAGGACGCGACCGTTGACGGACTGCAGACTTATGCAAGAAGGAACGGCCCCCATTCCGGTCCTTCACAGGTCATCGTCCCCACGACGACCACAGCGGTCCGCGTACTCGTCTCTGCGGGGAGCATCTCGGGAGTTCCTCGCAGGATGAGTTTGCGGACCGGCGTCGTTTTTCGGGCCATATCCGTTCTCGTCGAGCGATCAGGTGCGGCCTGGGAAGGCGCGGGGTTCGCCTCCGAAGGCCAGCTCGCGCACGGCCGAGTCGATCAGGACCTCGAGCGCCCAGCGCCGACCTGAGCCCTCCGCGCTCGCCAGCAGCACGCCGTAGGCGGTACCGCACGCACGCTCGACGCTGAGCGCCGCTGCGGAGATGGCTGCTGGTTCCCTCGACACCTCGGGAAGTTGGTAAGCCGGTTCTGCCGCGACGGGCTGCGACCCGAGGTCACGCACGGCCGCTGCCACGTGGTCACGCCTCCCGCGATGGGCGGCGTAGGCGTCGCTGACGGCCTGGAAGAGATCGGGTTGCGCCGACACGGACGTCTGGGCGCCGAGGTAGCCGAGCACGAACACGGCCGCATGCTCGCTGGTCAGGGTGAGTTGGAGCGCGTCGATCTCGTCGGTCACCTCGACGCTCCCCGTTGAGCGATAGCCGCGACCATCGAGCCCAGGAGGAGAGCGAGGTCGCCGTCTTCGGCGCCTACAGACGCTCGCGTGAGGCGGCGTCCGAGCCGTGCGTGCGCGGCAACGACCTCGGCTCGAGCCGAGGCCAGGTCGTCTGCCGCGACGGAACGGGCTGGAGTGAGCGGGTCGCCCAGTGCTCGCGCGTGCTGCGCGTGCAATCGCTCCCAGTCCCGCAGCTCGGAGCGCAGTCGAGGAAAGGCGCGTCGCTGGGCCTGCACGACACCCGCGGCAGTGCTGATGGCGGCTCGCGCCTCAGCGATCAGCGCTGGGTCGGGCCCGTCCTCCAGTGGGGAAGAGGTATCGAGATCGGCTGAGCGGGGCGCATCCGCATCACAGGCTCCGAGCGCAAACGCGGCGCTGGCGCCGGCCCCCACTGTCAATGCCGTCCGGCGACGGAGGAGGGGCGGGCGAGGCACCCGGCGACCCTAGCCTGGCCCAGCGGCGAGGCGGCGCCCGGCAGATCACGGCTGATGCGACACCGGCCTGGACGCCAGGTCGCGATGGCGTCCGCGATGGCGAAGTCATGCCCGGATCAGCGGTACTGTTGCGGTGACGCTCACGGGCGTCGTTCGCCGCACCACCACAACAGCACAGGGAGGTCCGAATGTCCGCCTCAGAGGCGTTGACGAGCCGCATCGAGAGCGAGCTCAGTGCCCCCCTTGCCGCGCTTGGCCTCGATCTCGAGGCCATCGAGGTGACTCCCGCTGGCAAACGCCGCATCTTGCGCGTCGCCGTCGATCGAGACGGAGGTATCACCATGGACGACGTGGCCGAGGCCGGCCGGGCAGTCAACGACGTCCTCGATGCCAGCACGGTCATGGGCGAGCAGCCGTACACGCTCGAAGTGACCTCGCGCGGGGTCGATCGCCCGCTCACCTTGCCCCGACACTGGCGCCGCAACGCTGACCGTCTGGTCAAGGTCAAGCTGACCGACGGTTCGTCGCTGACTGGGCGAATCGTTGCCAGTGACGACGCCGACGACGGGGGAGTCACCCTCGACGTGTCTGGGCTCGAACGTCGACTCACGTTCGCCGAGATCAGCCGCGCGCTGGTGCAGATCGAGTTCAACCGCAAGAAGACCGAGGTTGACGACGACGTCGACCCGGACGTGGAGGAGGACGACTGATGGACATCGACCTGAGCATCTTGCGCATGTTGGAGCGCGAGAAGGAGATCAAGTTCGAGGTACTGGTCGAGGCCATCGAGCAGGCGTTGCTCACGGCCTACCACAAGACGCCGGGCGCGCAAGAGAAGGCGCGCGTCGAGCTCAACCGCAAGACCGGCCACGTGACCGTGATGGCCACCGAGGTCGACGACGACGGCGAGCCCGTCGGTGAGTACGAAGACACCCCTGACGGGTTCGGCCGGATCGCAGCGACGACCGCCAAGCAGATCATGTTGCAGCGACTGCGTGACGCCGAGGACGAGATCAAGTTCGGAGAGTTCTCCGGCAAAGAGGGCGACCTCATCTCCGGGGTCATCCAGCAGGGCCGCAACCCCGACGACGTCATGGTCGACCTCGGCAAGCTCGAAGCACTGCTGCCCGTGAGCGAGCGCGTGCCCGGCGAGGTCTACGACCACGGCACGCGGATCAAGTGCCTGGTGCTCTCGGTACGCAAGGGCATGCGTGGGCCCCAGATCACGCTCACCCGCTCACACCCCAACCTCGTCAAGAAGCTGTTCGCCCTCGAGGTGCCCGAGATCGCCAACGGGCAGGTCGAGATCGGCGGCATCGCGCGCGAGGCCGGGCACCGCACCAAGATCGCGGTCCACTCCTCCGCGCCCGGCGTGAACCCGAAGGGTGCCTGTATCGGCCCGATGGGGCAGCGGGTGCGCAACGTGATGTCTGAGCTGCACGGCGAGAAGATCGACATCGTCGACTGGTCTGAAGACCCGGCCCGGCTCATCGCCAGCGCGCTGTCGCCAGCTCGCGTCAACAGTGTCGAGATCGTCGACCTGGCTGCCAAGTCAGCCCGCGTCGTCGTCCCCGACTTCCAGTTGTCGCTGGCCATCGGCAAGGAGGGCCAGAACGCCCGACTCGCCGCTCGGCTGACCGGCTGGCGGATCGACATCCACTCCGACGAGGAGACGCCCGACGACGCATAGGTCGCTTCGGGGGTCGAGCAGCGAGCTTTGGCGAGCGTCGTCGAGACCTGGTGGGGTGCTGGCGTGGTTGTGTGGGTTGGCGGGGTCTCGACGACGTCGTCGCTCGTGCCTCGCGCCGCCTGCTCGACCAGCGGTGGGCCGCCTGCTCGACCAGCGGGACTGCTCGGTGCCGCCCGGTTCGTTGCTCGGCCCGCTGTTGGCTAGACTGATCGGCGGTGGTCCAACCAAGTGTCTCTGCTCCCGTGTCCGGTCCCGTCCGCACGTGCGTGGGATGTCGCGGTCGGGCCGCCAAACGCGAGTTGTTGCGGGTAACTGCCGGCTCGGATGCGCAGGGCCGACCGGCCGTCGTACCCGATCCGCTGGGCACTGCAACCGGCCGCGGGGCGCACGTTCACCCCACGACCGAGTGTTACGAGCTCGCGGTCCGACGGAGGGCCTTTGGGCGCGCACTACGCGCTGAGCCCGGACTCTCCGCGGCGCCGGTGGGCGAGTACCTCGCCAGCCGTGCACCACAGCAGTGATGACCGAGATTCTGACCAAGCCGACAGGGAACTGGAGCAGCAGCTCATGAGCAGTCGATGAGTAACTCCCGATGAGTTTGCACCACCACTAACGGCTCGATACACACCGCACGCGCGGGTCGAGCCCAGAAGGAGAATTGTGGCTAAGACCCGCGTACACGAACTCGCGAAAGAGTTCGGCGTCGAGAGCAAGTTCGTTCTCGAGAAGTTCAAAGAGATGGGTGAGTTCGTCAAGTCGGCGAGCTCGACTGTCGAGCTCCCGGCGGAGATGCGATTCCGCAAGGAGGTCGGCGAGACGCTGAAGAGCGCCGCGCCCGCCGCCCCCGCCGAGGACAAGCCGGCCGCCAAGAAGGCTGCCGCCAAGCCAGGCCCCAAGCCGGGCCCCAAGTCCGCACCGGTTGAGGCCGCCGAGCCGGAGGCCCCCGC